>JBKOUH010000153.1:0-5252 GCA_046723285.1 Pseudomonadota bacterium | reverse complement strand
ACGCGGGTATATGCTTGCGGTAGGCTGACTCGAGACCTGCCATGACCGCCAACTTCGCCGCCACCGTCGACGCGCTCGTCGCCGATATCCCGGATGGCGCGCTGGTCGCCGCGATGAAGGACACGAGCGGCGCGCCGATGGCGCTGGCGCGCGCGCTCGTCCGGAAGGGCGTGCGCAATCTGCACCTCGTCTGCATGCCGACCGGCGGCCTCTTCGCCGACGTGCTGATCGGCGCCGGCTGCGTCGCCACGGTCGAGGGCGGCGGCGTCAGCCTCGGCGAATACGGCCAGGCGCCGTGCTTCGTGCGCGCGGTGAAATCCGGCGCGGTGCGCCCGCTCGATACGACGTGTCCCGCGGTCTATGCGGCGCTCCAGGCGGGCGAGAAGGGCATCCCGTTCATGCCGCTGCGCGGCCTGATCGGCTCCGACATCCTCACCCACCGCGCCGACTACAAGATCGTCGACAACCCGGTGGCCCCGGCCGGCCTGAAGGATCTGATCGTCCTCATCCCGGCGATCCGGCCCGACGTGGCGCTGATCCATGCGCCGCTGGCCGACCGCGAGGGCAATCTCTGGGTCGGGCGCGACCACGAGCTCCGCATCCTCGCCCATGCCGCCAAGCGCACGGTCGCCACGGTCGAGCAGGTGGTGGAGGACAACCTCAACGCCGATCCGCTCCGCGCCGCCGGCCTCATCCCGGCGCTCTACGTCGATGAAGTGGCGCTCGCCCCGCGCGGCGCGCTGCCGCGCGGCATGACCGGCCTCTACGACGAGGACGCCGCCGCCATCGCCGCCTATGTCCGCGCCGCAGAGACCCCGGAAGGATTCCGCGCCTGGCTCGACCGCTTCCTCGCCGGCGACCAGCCCGCGCGGCGGGCGGCTGAGTGATAGAATTGAACCACGGCGGACACGGAGGGCACCGAGCGGGATCTAGGTGCGCCAAAGGCGCGCTCATATTCCTCCGTGTTCTCTGTGTCCTCCGTGGTTCTTCTTCTTTTGCGACACAATCGTGATGTCGCTGGAATACCGCACCGAAGAGCTGCTGATCGCCGTGATCTGCCGGCTGCTCGAGGGCTGCCGGCACATCGCGGTGGGGGTCTCCTCGCCGATCCCGGGATCGGCGGCGCTGCTCAGGCGCGCGCTCGACGGCAACCGGCCCAAGGTCTCGGTCATCGGCGCCGAGAGCCCGGAGTTCCGCACCGACGGCGGGGTCGACATGTTCGACTGCGCCGGGCAGGGGCGCATCGACGCGTTCTTCCTCTCCGGCGGCCAGATCGACGGGGCCGGGAATATCAACCTCGTGGGGGTCGGCGACTACCCGCGCCAGAAGGCGCGCTGGGGCGGCTCGTTCGGCTCGGCCTACCTCTATTTCATGGTGCCGCGGGTGATCCTGTTCCGCGAGGAGCACAGCCGGCGCGCGCTCGTGCCCAAGGTCGACTTCATCAGCGCGCCGGGGTCGAGCCCGCCCGGGGTCCACCGCCCCGGCGGCCCGGTAGCCCTGGTGACGCCGCTCTGCCTCTTCACGTTCGATCAAGCTAAACGGCGATTCACCTTGGCGAGCCTCCATCCCGGCGTGACGCTCGAGGCGGTGCGCGACGAGACCGGCTTCGAATTCGATCTCCCCGGCAAGGTTCCCGAAACGATTCCGCCTCAGGATACGTGGCTGGCGCTGCTGCGCGGGCGGGTGGCGCGCGAGATCGCCGATCCCTATCCGAAATTCGCCGCCCGGATATTCGGCGCGGCCGCCGCCCCGGCCGCGTGAGGCCCGCCGCCAGGAGAAAAAGAATGCGCGCCAGCGCCACGGCACGCCCGCCGCAGTTTCGTCGTAATCTCAAGCAAGAAAACAGGTGCAACCGATGACTCCGCGGGTTATTACCCGCGCGCGAGCCGCCCGGCCCGGCCCGGAATTGGGGACGCCGGAAGACGAGTCTCAGAACACAGTGTTCCAGACACACGAGAGGATCACGATGCGCGTACTTTCCGCCGCCGCGGTGATTGCGGCGACAGCGACATTTGCCATGCCCGCCCTCGCCGAGAACGATTGGGGCTGCGCCAAGACCTCGGGCACGATCATCGCGCGCGGCGGCGCCAAGGCCGACGAGCTCAAAGGCCTCGACGGCAGCAAGCTCAACCCGCCGCTCAAGGATCACGCGGCCTTCATCACCTATATGGAGAAGGAGCGCGGCGACGAGAAGCAGTATCTCGAAGCGCGGTGGGAGCGTGTTCAGCAGCTGATCCGCGGCAAGAACATCTGGCGCGACAAGGAAGCGCGCGCGTTCCTGATGACCGCGCGCGAGGAATTCTCCCGCAACCGCGAGGCCAAGCGCGCCTACGAGCCCAACTTCCTCGATATCGGCTGCGGCGTCACCATCTCGGGCCCGGGCATCGTCGCGCGCATGACGTCAGAGCTCGACGTGAAGCCGGGCGAGAAGGTGCTCGAGATCGGCACCGGCTCGGGCTACCAGTCGGCCGTCCTCCGCGCGCTCACCGACAAGGTCTACACGATCGAGATCATCCCGCCGCTCGCCAAGTTCACCGACGCGCTCCAGAAGGAGCTGGCCAAGACGAAGTACGCCGAGTTGAAGGACATCCAGCGCAAGACCGCCGACGGCTATTACGGCTGGGAAGAGAACGCGCCGTTCGACAAGATCATCGTCACGGCCGGCATCGACCACGTTCCGCCGCCGCTGCTGAAGCAGTTGAAGAACGGCGGCGTGATGGTCATCCCGGTCGGAACGCCCGGCAAGCAGGCCGTGCTGCGCATCACCAAGGAGGTGGGCGACGACGGCAAGATCCGCCTCGCGCGCCACGACATCTACGAGAACGATCCCTCGCGCCGCGGCGGCGGGCGCGGCACCACCTTCGTCGCCTTCACCAAGTACGACGAGCAGGGCAAGACCGTCTCGCGCTTCGGCAAGAAGCAGGAATAGGCGAGACCGCGCTTAACGGGTAAGGGGCACCCAGACGCTTTGAGCCAGGCCGCCACAGCTTCGGCAATGGAGAGCCAAAGGCTCTCCATTCCCTTTTACGTCACAGTCGGTCTCGTCGCGGGCGCGATAATCGCGTACCAGATCGGCATCATGCGCGTGTTCTCGGTCGGCACCTGGAGCCATTTCGGCTCGCTGGTCGTGAGCATGGCGATGCTCGGCTTCGGCGTGATGAGCGCCATCATGTGCGTGGGCACGGGCTTCTTCGAGCGCCATTGGTCGAAGCTCGTGGCGCTGGCGCTCTACACCTTCGGCCCGCTGATGGTGCTCGGCAACACCGCAGCGCAGATGGTGGGCTTCAACCCGGTCGAGCTCGTCGCCAACCCCGACCAGAAATACAATCTCTTCTACCTGTTCGTCCTCTACTTCATCCCGTTCCTGCCCGGCGCGCTGTTCCTGGGCCTCGCGTTCCTGCGCGGGCAGGCAGTGTTCGGCCGCGTCTATTTCGCCGATCTCACCGGCTCGGGCATTTGCGGCCTCGTCTTCCTCGTCGGCATGTATGTGGTGGCGCCGGACCACATCCTGCTGGTGCCGGTTGCACTGTGGCTCGCCGGCGCCCTCGTCTGGTTCGGCGCGCGGCGCGCTTACGTCTCCGCCGCGGTGGTGGTGGCGCTCGCCGGCGGTTCGTGGTGGGTGACCGCGAATTACGAGCAGATCACGGTCAACCAGTTCAAAGGGGTGATGTACGCGCGCAACTTCCCCGATCACAAGCGCGTCTACCGGAACTACGGACCGTTCGGCTACATCGAGGTCTATTCGAGCTCTTATTTCCACTTCGCGCCGGGCCTGTCGGACAACGCGGTCTTGAACCTGCCCGACATGCCGAAGGACGCCTATCTCGGCCTCTACATCGACAGCGACGGGCCGATCGGAATCATCAAGAAGCTGCCGGAGCAGCTCAAGGAATATTACGAATACCTGCCGATGTACCTGCCCTACGTGCTGAAGAAGCAGCCGGAGGTGTTCGTGGTGCAGCTGGGCGGCGGCATCTCGACCGAGGTGGCGCGCGCGGTCGGCGCCAAGAAGATCACGGTCGCCGAGGGCAATCCCGCGATCCTGCGCACGCTGCGCGACACGGCGGCGATCACGGCCGTCACCGGCGATCCGTTGAAGGACGCGCGCATCACGCTGATCAACTACGACGGGCGGCTCTTCATTCGCGGCCAGCGCGATCGCTACGACGTGATCGATCTCTCGCTCGCGGATTCGACCGGGCTCTCGTCGCCCGGCGGCTTCGCCATCGTCGAGAAGTACAACTACACGCGCGAGACCTTCGTCGACTACATGAACGCGCTCGCGCCGTCGGGCATCCTCTCGATCACGCTCTGGAACAAGGAAGACCTGCCGAAGGCGGTGCCGAAATTCCTCGCCACCGCCATCGCCGCCGCGCACGACCGCGAGCCGGGCAAGGACATCTCGAACCGCTTCTTCATCGTCCACACCTATCTCTCGACCGCGACGATTCTCTACAAGAAGGACGGCTTCACGCCGGCCGAGACCGAGAAGCTCACCAAGCACGTCGAGGACATGTCGTTCGAGACGCTGCATAAGCCCGGCATGACGGTTGATTTCGCCGACGAGGATGCGATCTACGCCGGCTATCGCGCCACCCACTTCGATCCGCCCGAGGCGCGGCCGAAGAAAGATCCGAAGGCCGCGACGCCCGGCGACGCCAAGCCCGGCGCGCCTCCCAGCGAAGCCAAGCCCGGGGAGACGAAGCCCGACACGGCCAAGCCCGGCGAGCAGAGCGAAGAGCCCAAGGGCGAGGGCGAAGACGAGGAGGGCGAGAAGGACGGCAAGAAGCGCCCGAAGCTCTCCTGGGCCAACATCTACAAGCTGATGATCGCCCGCTTCTTGAAGGGCGAATTCCAGCTGGTGCAGGACAAATACGTCTTCGACACGCGCCCGCTCACCAACGAGCGGCCCTATTTCGCCGGCTACATCAAAGTCCTCGACATCCCGAAATTCCTCGATCAGCTCGATTCGGTGTCGGACGAATGGGGCTACCTGCTGCTTTGGGCGACGCTGGTCCTCGCACTGCTGTTCGGCCTCTCGCTGATGCTGTTCCCGGTGATCTGGGGCTGGAAGACGATCTTCTCGAAAGTGCCCGGCAAGTTCGGCATCTTCACCTATTATCTCTGCCTTGGGGCCGGCTACATCATCGTCGAAGTGGGCCTCATCTCGAAGTTCACGGTGGCGCTCGGCAATCCGGCGATCTCGGCCTCGGTGCTGATCACCGGCATGCTGTTCTTCACCGGCTTGGGCT
>JBKOUH010000058.1:0-6341 GCA_046723285.1 Pseudomonadota bacterium | reverse complement strand
CATGAAATTAGCCATGCTTGGGCCCCAGCCAAACCACGGCCGCTCGAGCGCCTTGTCGAACACGAAACCCCAAATCGCCTGGCGATGCGCGTCCACGAGCGAGGTCGGCATGCGCAGCGCTTGCGGCCCCTCGAACGGCATCGCCGGCAGGTGCCCGATCACGTACCAGGCCACGGCGATCGCAGCGGCGGCGAAAGCAGTGACGGCCGCGATCCGCGCGGGCTGCGGCGCGCGCTTCAACACGAGCGCGACGGCGATGAAAGCGACGGCGCCGGCATAGCCCGCGATGGCCGCGCGGTTCCCCGTGGCATTGACAATGACGAATCCGAGCAGCACCGAAATGATCGCCGCGATGCGCCAGGCGCCGCCGAGGCGGAAACCGGCCCAGAGCAGCACCGGCGCCAGGCAAGGCATCGTCGCCGCGTAGCTCTTGAGGTAGCTCACCGGCGTGATTGACTGGGTGAGCGTCACCGGGCGCACGAACTGCAGGAGCTGCGGCCACAGCGTCAACGAAATCGCGGCGATCGCGCAGCCGATCACGGCCATCGCAAGCAGCACGCGCAAGGTCCAATGGTGGAGCTTCGGATTCTCGGCCAGGATCCGGCTCAAGCAGGCGACGAACAGCACGAGCCCCAGCACCTGGAACCAGATCGCGAGCGAGAAGCCGGGCTTGAGAGAGCCCGCGACGCTCGGCAGCCAGAGCGCGAACATGACGACGAGCGCCGCGACGAGCGGCCGCTGCAACGGCGCTTTGAGCTGCTCGAAGCGGCGCGGCCAGTAGAAGGCAAGGGCGACGAGGCCGCCGATCACCGGCACCAGAATCGCCGCTGCGCCGCGGCCGATGACGAGCAGCGGAATCACGAGGCCGGCCAGTACAGCGATCGCGCGCAGCACGTGAACGCGTTGCGCCTCGTCGAGCAACGTCCACGTCGGCGGGGCGGCTTCGGACAACGAAATCGGTCGAGAAATAGCGGGGGCCTCCAAATCGTGCGGATCGAATGCGGCGGCTAATATCCTCGAAGCGCCGTGCGGCCGCAACGTGCGGGGCGGATAAGGCATAATCGTGTCAAGGCGTTAACGCGGCTTCCGCGGCGCCCAGAGAACGTCGCCTTCGCATGCCGCGGGCACTGGCGCAAGACGGATGCCGCGCCCTTCGGGCACGACGAGCTCCGCTTCATAATCGAGCGCGCCGAAGAACCGCCATAGGCCAGCCGGTGTATCGCCGGCGCGGGCGAGATGCGCGGCCTGCACTTCGAGCAGCAGCGCGGGGCGGAAGCGCGCGACCGCCGCCGCGCCGCCGGCCAGCATCCGCATTTCCCAGCCCTCGATGTCCGCTTTGATGAAATCGAGCCGCGCCAGCTTCTTCTCGGCGGCGAAGGCGTCGAGCGTGGTGAGCGCGATCGTTTCGGCGACGCTCGTACGCGCCTCGGCGCCTAAATGGCTCAAGCCGAAGCCCATGCTGCCCGAGCGCTTCACCGGCACGCTCAGCGTCTCGCCGCCGGCGCGGTCGGAGAGGCCCATCGGTACGATCTCGACGTTACGAAGACGATGCAACGCCGCCACGCGGCGCAAGATCGAGAGCGCGTATCCGCCCGGCTCGAACGCATACACCTGGCCGTCGCGCGCAAGGCCCGCCAGCAGCTTCGTGAACTGCCCCGCATGCGCGCCGACGTCGAGCACGACCGCGTTGCGCGGCACGAAGCGCCGGAACAGCGGCGCATAGGCGCGATGATGCTGCTGCGTCGCCGCCTTCCAGAAATGCGCGCACCAAGAAAGCCGCGCGCGCAGCGAAAGGCGCGCCGCGTCCGCCACTACGGCAGCAGCAGGATCGAGCCCGTGGTCTTGCGGTCCTGGAGATCGCGGTGGGCCTGGGCCGCGTCCTTCAGCGCATAGGTCTGGTTGATGCGGATCTTGAGCTTGCCGCTCTTGATCGCCGACATCACGCGGCCGGCGGAGAGCTCGAGGTCGGGCCGCGTCGCGGTGTAGTGGCCCATGGTCGGGCGCGTGAAGAACAGCGAGCCGCGCGAGTTGAGGTCGCCCGAATTGATCGGCGGCAGCGGGCCCGAGGCGTTGCCGAAACTCACCATGAGACCGCGCACCGCCAGGCAGTCGAGCGATTTCGGCCAGGTGTCCTTGCCGACGCCGTCATAGACCACCGGCACCCCCTTGCCCTTGGTGATCTCCTTGACGCGCGCGACGAAATCCTCGCGCGAATAGACGATCACGTGCTTGTAGCCGTGCTTCTTGGCGATCGCCGCCTTGTCGTCGGTGCTGACCGTGCCGATCACCGTGGCGCCGAGCGCCTTCGCCCATTGGCCGAGGATGAGGCCCATGCCGCCGGCGGCCGCGTGCACGAGGATCGTGTCGCCCTTCTTCACCTTGTAGGTGCGGTGAAGCAGATCTTCGGCCGTCATGCCTTGCAGCATCATCTTGGCCGCGGTCTTGTCGTCGATCTCCTTCGGCACTTTGACGACGCGCGCTGCGGGAAACAGGCGCGCGGTCGAATAGGAGCCCGGGGGCGCCGAGGCATAGGCGACGCGATCGCCGGCCTTCAGGCCCTTCACACCCTTGCCGATCTTCTCGACCACGCCGCAGCCCTCTTGGCCGAGGCCCGAGGGCAGCTGCAGCGGATAGAGGCCCGAACGGAAATAGGTGTCGATGTAATTCACGCCGATCGCGGTTTGGCGTAGCAGCACCTGGCCCTCTCCGGGATCACCCACCTCCACTTCATCATAAGAGAGCACTTCGGGGCCGCCGGTTTGCGCGATACGGATTGCGTGAGCTTTCATGGATTCGGTTGCCAGAGGTCAGAGGACACACAGGGAAACGCGATGCTTCCAATGGCCCTCCCCGCAGGCGGGGAGGGTAGCAGGGGGCGGTTTGGCGCGTTCAGCGCCGGCCGCGCTTGCGCGTCGCCTTGCGCTTCGCCGGCTTCTTGGCTTTGGGTTTTTTCGCCGCCTTACGCTTCAGCGCGGCCCTCTTCGCCTTGGCCGCCGGCTTCTTCGCGGCGGCTTCGGGCTTGGCGGCCGGCTTGGCCGCGGACTTCGCCGCCGGCGCAGCCGGTTTCGGGGCCGCGGCCGGCTTTGGCGCCGCCGGTTTTGGCGCCAGCGCCGCGACCGCGCCCAAGTGACGCTTGAAGAACGCGAGCGTGCGCGCGTTGGCGAGATCGGCGGCCTGCTGGTTGTAGTGATCGCCGCCGCGCCGCGCGAACGCGTGGTCGCAGCCTTCGTAGTCGTAGATCGTGACCTTGCTGTTGCCGTCGAGCGCCGCGTGCACCTGCCCCTGCGCCTCGGGCGGCACGAACTTGTCGCCCTTGGCGATGTGCAGCATCAGCGGCCGCTTGATGTTGCCGGCCTCGGAGAGATTCTTCTCGATGCCGACGCCATAATAGCCGACCGCGCAATCCGCATCGGTGCGCGTGGCACTCAGATAGGCGAGCTTGCCGCCCAAGCAGTAGCCAATCGCGCCGACCTTGCCGGTGGCGGCGGCATCGCCGCGCAGGAAGCGGATCGCGGCTTCGATGTCCTCGACGCCCTTCGCCTCGTTGAAGCCCTGATAGAGTTGGAACGCCTTGTCCCATTCGGGCTGCGTGAACTCGTTGAGCTGTATGCCCGGTTCCTGGCGCCAGAAGAGATCGGGGCAAATCACGGTGTAGTTCTCGCCGGCAAGCCAATCGGCGATCTCGCGCATCACGCGGTTGACGCCGAAGATCTCCTGGATGAGCACGATGCCCGGCCCTTTGCCGGAGCGCGCTGGCGCGCGGTAGGCCGAGAAGAATCCGTCGCGCCCTTGGATGAGAATGTCAGGCATTTCGTTCCCCCACGCATTCGACGCAGTCGCGCGCGGCGCGAATGCGTCGCGCGCTTCGGGTGGTTTGACGTGTGAGGAAATTTATAAGCGAGAGGCCCGGCGCGAGTCACGCCGAGTCAGGCCGTCAGCGCGAAAACTCCGCCATGTTTGGCCTCGTGGGCCAGGAGACGCCGCTTCGAATCGCGTCCGTCGCCGCCTGAGTAGCCGCCGAGGGCGCCGCCCGCTGCCGTCACCCGATGGCAGGGGATGACGATGGCGATGGGGTTGGCGCCGCAGGTGCCGCCGACGGCGCGCGCCACGGTACCGGTCCGCCGCGCCAGTTCGCCATAGGTGATCGTCTCGCCATAGGGGATGCGGCAGAGCTCGGCCCAGACGGACAGCTCATGCACCGTGCCGTTGGGGGCCAGCGGCAGGGCGAACTCCTTGAGCGTGCCCGCGAAATAGGCCGCCAGTTGCGCCGCAGCATGCTCCAGAAGGCGGTTGGTCCGGTCCGCCTGCGGCCGGCGCCAAGTAAGGCCCACGATGGCCTCCTCGCCCGCCTCCAGGGTGAGCCGGCCAAACCGCGTCTCGACGGCCAGCCGATAGGATGCGTCAGCGGGCGGGGTCAGGAAGGGGAGGTTGTCACGCATGAGTACAATGTAGCAACGATTCCCGATTTGGCCATCCGGTTCTTGCCCCCTGAAAGCGCTCAAAAGATCGCCACCAGCAGCACTGCCACGGCCAGCACGCCGATCGAGACCCACACGGGCCAGAGCGGGGCGCCGCGCGGGGGCGGGTGAGCGTAGCGGCGGGGCGAGGGGGGCTTTTCGGGCGCGCGGCCGAGCGCTGCCACGGCGTTGTCGAGACGGCTCACGAGGCTCGGCAGCTTCTCGAGAGTCTCGAAGCCGTGGCGGACCGCCTCGCGGATGCGCGCCTCGGGGCCGCGATGCTCGCGCATCCAGCTTTCGATCAAGGGCCGCGCCATCGCCCACATGTTCACCCTGGGATTGAGCCGGCGCCCGACGCCCTCGGTCACCAGCATCGTCTTCTGCAGTAGCAGCAGTTGTGGCTGCGTTTCCATCTCGAAGGTCTCGGTCACCTCGAACAGAAGGCCGAGCAGGCGCGCCACCGAGATTTCGTGCAGTGGCTTGTCCATGATCGGCTCGCCGATCGCGCGAAGCGCCTGCGTGAACGCCGGCTTGGATTTATGCGCGGGCACGAAGCCGGCGCGGAAATGCACCTCGGCCACCATCTCGTAGTCGCGGCGGAGAAAGCCCATCAGCATGTCGGCGAGAAAGTAGCGATGGTCGCGGTCGAGCCGGCCCATGATGCCGAAATCCAGCGCGCAGATCTTGCCGTCGGGCTCGATGAAGCAATTGCCGGGATGCTGATCGGCGTGGAAGAAGCCGTCGCGGAACACTTGGTTGAAGAACACCGCCGCCGCGTTGGCGAGCACCGTGTCGGGGTCGTGGCCGGCGGCGATCAGCTCGTCGCGGCGGTCGATGTTGATGCCGCGGATGCGCTCCAAGGTGAGCACGCGCCGCGCGGTCCGCAGCCAATCGATCTCGGGCACGCGGAACACCGGATCGCCGGCGAAATTCTCGCCAAGCTCGACCGCGGCAGCCGCCTCCATGCGGAGGTCCATCTCGATCTCGACCGATTCTTCGAAGGTGCGCACCACCTCGTAGGGCTTTAGGCGCCGGAATTCGGGCAAGAGCCGCTCCAGCATCTCGGCGCACCAGTAGAAGAGCTCGATGTCGCGTTGGAACGCCTGCTCGACGCCCGGGCGCAGCACCTTCACCGCCACCTCATGGCCGTCCGAGGTGGCGGCGAAATGCACCTGCGCGATCGAAGCTGCGGCGACGGGCTTGTCGTCGAAGCGGAGGAAGAATGTGTCGAGCGGTCCGCCGAGCTCCATCTCGATCGTCGCGCGGGCCGTGACGCTGTCGAACGGCGGCAGGTGATCGCGCAGGCCCGCCAGGTCGTTGGCGATTTCCTCGCCCATGACGTCGGGCCGCGTCGACAGCATCTGGCCGAGCTTGATGAAGCTCGGGCCCAGTTCTTCCAACGCCGCGGCGAGGCGCTGGCCGGGCCGGCCCGGCTCGTTGCGCTTCCAGAGTGTCTTGGCGAGACGGACGAAGAACGGCGCTACGCGGGCGCGCTCGAACGGAAACAGCGCGTCGTGGCGGGCGAGCGTGCGCGCGATGCGGATGAGGCGCCAAGCGTTGCGGACGGAGCGATACATCGCATGAAGCTCAGTCCGCGAGCGTTCCGTGCAGCCACATCACGCCGGCGACCGCCATGCCCGCAGCCGGGCTGAAATTTTCCTTGAAGCAGTGGCGTCCGGCATAGAGATCGACCGCAAAGCTCTGGCCGGCGCCCTCGAAGAGGCGGAGCTTCAATGCATAGTAGAGCCGCTCGCCGGTCCAGAAGCCGCGCCATTCCAGGATCGGCGCCGACACGCCGTAGCGACTGCTGGCCCCCGGCCAGATCATGACGAGGGCGCTCGGCAGCTCGATCTCTGGCGCCGGCGGCATCAGCGGGGTCAAGGC
>JBKOUH010000269.1:0-4926 GCA_046723285.1 Pseudomonadota bacterium | reverse complement strand
CGGCAGCGGTCGAGTTCGGCCAGCATGGCCGGGTCGCGGATCGCGCCCGGGTCGACATAGCTGATGCGCTGCTGGGCCATCGCGTTTCCTCCCGGTTGGATCATCTGGCGGATCTTCGGTCTAACGATGGAGCCTGCATTTTGGCCCACGCCCCACGGCACGGCAACTGGGCTTCCCGAGGCCGGCGCGATGCGCGAAGGTGGCGCCCCGACCCGGAGGGGATGACGGATGGGCCAATACGGTATCGGCCAGGCGGTGCCGCGCTTCGAAGACCCGCGGCTGCTGCGCGGCGAAGGGCGCTACGTCAACGACGTCTCGCTGCCGCGGCAGGCCCACGCGGTGCTGCTGCGCTCGCCGCACGCGCATGCGCGGCTCGGCGCGATCGGCCTCGCCGCGGCGCGGCGCCTGCCGGGCGTGCTCGGCATCTTCACCGAGGCGGATCTCCGCGCCGACGGGCTCGGCACCAGCGCGCCCACGTTCCAATTCAAGCGCCCCGACGGCAAGCCGATGTTCGCGCCGGTGTTCCCCGGCCTCGCGCGCGACGAAGTCCGCTATGTCGGCGAGCCGATCGCGCTCGTCGTCGCCGAGACGCTGGCCGCGGCGAAGGACGCGGCCGAGCGCATCGAAATCGCGTTCGAAGAGCTGCCGGCGACGGCCACGCTCGCGGCCGCGATCGAGCCCGGCGCCCGCGCGACGTGGGACGAGTGTCCGGGCAACGTCGCCTATCTCTACGAAGCGGGGAACACGGCGGCGGCCGAGGCCGCCTTCGCACGCGCGGCCCGCATCGTACGACGGCGCTACACGATCTCGCGCATCTTCGCGCATTACATGGAGCCGCGCGGCGCCGTGGCGCGCTACGACGAGGGCGACGAGCGCTTCACGCTCTACGTCGACACCCAATATCCGCACCGCGTGCGCGGCGTGCTCGCCAACCGCATCCTCAAGATCCCCGAGCACAAGCTGCGCGTCGTCGCCGGCGATGTCGGCGGCGCCTTCGGCACCAAGGGCTGGCTCTATCCCGAGCATCGCCTCGTGCTCTGGGCTGCCAGGAAGCTCGGCCGGCCCGTGAAATGGACCTGCGAGCGCAGCGAGGCGCTGCTCGCCGACGAGCATGCGCGCGACAACGTCAGCGAGGCCGAGCTGGCGCTCGACGCCGACAACCGCTTCCTGGCGCTGCGCGTGCGCACCTTCGCCAATGTCGGCGCGTACCTCTCGTCGGACCGCAATTTGCTGGCCACGATCAGCAACATCGGCGGCCTGGTCGGCGTCTACGACATCCGCGCCGCGCATGTGGCCGTGCACGGCGTGCTCACCAACACCAGCCCGACCGCGCCCTATCGCGGCGCCGGACGGCCCGAGGCGACCTTCGTCATCGAGCGACTCGTCGACGACGCGGCGCGCGAGCTCGGCGTCGACCGCGTGGCGCTGCGCCGGCAGAACCTCATCGCGCCGGACGCCTTTCCCTACAAGACGGCGCTCACCTTCACCTATGACTGCGGTGATTTCGCGTCGAATATGGACAAGGCGCAGGCGTTGGCCGATGTCGCCGATTTCGCGGCGCGGCGGCGTGCGGCCGAGAAACGCGGCAAGCTGCGCGGCCTCGGCATCGTGAATGCGATCGAGCGCGCGGCGTCGCCGGGCCTCGAATTCGCCGAGATCCGCTTCGATGCGAGCGGCACGGCCACGATCCTGATGGGCACCAAGAACCAGGGCCAGGGCCACGAGACGACGTTCAAGCAGATCGTGGCCGACCGCCTCGGCCTTTCGCCCGCCGACATGCGCTTCGTCGACGGCGACACCGACCGCGTCGCGTTCGGCACGGGCACCATGGGCTCACGCTCGACCGTGATCGGCGGCACCGCGCTGTGCCTCGCCGCCGATAAGCTCGTCGCCAAGGGCCGGCAGATCGCGGCGCATCTTTTGGAGGCGAGCGCCGCCGACATTGAATTCGCCCACGGGCGCTTCACCGTGGCCGGCACCGACCGCGCGGTCGAGCTGAAACGCGTGGCGCAAACGGCGTTTCTGGCCGAGAAGCTGCCGCCGGGGATCGAGCCCGGCTTCTACGAGACCGGAACGTTCTCGCCGGCGCAGCACACCTTCCCCAACAGCTGCCATGTGTGCGAGGTCGAGATCGACCGCGAGACCGGCGCGGTCGATCTCGTGGCCTATTCCGTGGTCGACGACGTCGGCACGGTCGTCAATCCGCTGACCTTGAAGGGCCAGATCCATGGCGGCGTCGTGCAAGGGCTCGGCCAGGCGCTGATGGAGCACGTGGTCTACGAGCCCGACACGGGACAACTGCTCTCGGGCTCGTTCATGGACTACGCGATGCCGCGCGCGTCGGACCTCACCTCGATCGAGGTCGAGAGCAATCCGGTGCCGACGAAGCTGAACCCGTTGGGCGCCAAGGGCGCCGGCGAGGCCGGCACCGTCGGCGCGCTCGCCGCCGTCACCAACGCGGTCGTCGACGCGCTTGCAGCGCTCGGCATCCGCGACGTCGTGATGCCGGCGACGAGTGAAGCGGTGTGGCGCGCGATGCGTGGCGTTTCCACCAACCCGGCGAAGACCTGAACCTGAAGCGAAGCAAGATTCAGATCGCGGGATCGGCGGCCTTGAGTTCGGCGGCGAGGTAGGGGTTCCACGTCGCCGCGGTGGCCGATTGCACGGCATAGGCGCCGGCATCGAGGAACGCGCGCGCATCCGCCGCCGAGGCGATGCCACCGACGCCGATGATCTTCACCGGCAGCTTGCGGCGCGCGGCATAGGCGGCGGCCTCGCCGACCGCGCGCAGCGCGATCGACTTGACGGCGCCGCCGGTCACGCCGGCGCGCTCGCGGCCCGCGCCGAAGGCCGGTGCGCCCGCGCCATCGACGATCTTTCGGCTCGGCGCGTTGATCATCACGATGCCGTCGGCGGCGCCGGCAACGGCCTCGAGGAACTCTCCCATCTTGGCGCGGTCGGCGATGTCTCCGATCTTGAGCAGGATCGGGCGCTTGCCGACGGCCTTGCGCAGCGCCCGCGCGATCGCCGCCGAGAGATTCAGGTCGAGATAAACCTCGCCTTCGCGCCGCGCGACGTTCGGGCAGGAAAGATCGGCCTCCACGACGTCGGCGCCGCCATCCGCGACGCGCGCGCCGAGTTCGGCGAAATCGGCGACGAAATCCCCTTCGCTCAAACCGGGGCGCGCGGTGCCGACGACCGACACGATCAGCACCTGCCCGGCGCCGAGCGCCCGCTTGGCCGCAGCGATATCGGGCTGCCAAGTCTCGGGCGCCACCGACGGGATGCCGAAGGAACCGGCGGCCGTGGCGGCGGAAGCAGCACGCGGCGCGGAAGCGGCGCGCGTGAGTGCGGCTTCGGGATCGGCGAGTTTGGCGGCGACCGAGCGCTCGTCGAGGAAGATCCAATTGGGCGCCGGATGGCAGAGGCGCGCGGCGCTGCGCACGGTCTTGTAGGTCAGGAGATCGAAGCCGAGCTTGGCGTAGGTTTCGATCCAGCGGCTGTTCAGAAGAATACTCGCCGGCACGCCGAAGCGCGAGCACACCGAGAGACCGAAGAAGTCCTTCCGCGGCGTTTCTGGCACATGCGGCCAGGGCCCGGAAAAATCCGGCCCATTGGCGTGGTTCCATTCGAAGCTGCAGTCGACGCGATAGGTCGGCCGCGGGCCGGTTTCGGCGGGACGGACAAGCGCTTCGGCCATCAGGTTCTCGCTCGGCTCAATACTGAACCTGGTTCAGGCTAGGTCGCGCGCGGTGCCGGGGTCAAGCCGGGTGGGAGGCGCCGGTGATGGCCGGTCGCCTGCTGAAAGCCTTCGCCCAGCGCGAACAGCGTGGCTTCGGCGAAAGGGCGGCCGGCGAGCTGAATGCCGAGCGGCAGGCCGGCTTCCGAGAACCCGCCGGGCAACGCCAGCGCTGGAAGGCCGAGATAGTTGAGCGCGCGCGTGAAGCGGCCGGGATCCGCCGCCGTGGCCAGCGTGTAAGCGCCGGCGTCATAGCGCCGTTGGGCGGCGCCCCGCATCACCTCGTCGAGGCGCGGCGCCACGTCCGGTGAACATGGGAGCAGCAACGCATCGGTGCGCGCAAACACGGTCGCGACGAAGCTGCGCGTCATGCGCGCGCGGATGCGCAGCGCGTCGAGATAATCGGCGGCGGGATAGACGAAGCCGGCCGCCATGCGCTCGCGCACCTCCGGCGAATAGGCGCCGGGATCGTCGGCCAGGCGCCGGCGGTGCGTGGCCGCCACTTCGCTCGCGAACACGATTGCCGTCAGCGCATTGAGGACATCCCACGCGGGCAGATCGACTTCGACGATATCGGCGCCTTCGGCCGCGAAAGAATTGGCCGCCTGTTCGAAGACGACCCGCGCATCCGGAGACAGCGACGCAAGCTGAGCGTCGTGCGGGCGCGCAATCGTTCGATTGCGCAACGTCGCGGCCGGTTTCGGCGCGAAGGAAATTTGGACCGTGGCCTCGTCGCTGGGATCCGCACCGGCCGCGGCGGCGAAGAGCAGCGCGCAGTCGCGTGCCGTGCGCGCCATCGGGCCGGCGGCGTCGAGCGCGGGGCTCGAGCGCATCATGCCGTGGCGGCTGATGCGCCCCGGCGTCGGCAGGAGGCCGGTGATGCCGCAGAGCGCGGCCGGGTGGCGAATCGAGCCGCCGCTGTCGGACCCCATCGAGCCGAAGACGAAACGCGCGGCCAGCGCCGCCGCCGATCCGCCCGAAGAGCCGCCCGCGGTACGCGCCGGGTCCCAGGGGCTGCGCGCGGGGCCGGCGAGCGCATTGAGGCCGTGCGGGTGGAATGCGTGCTCCGACATATTGAGCGCGCCGAGATAGACGGCGCCGGCGGCATCGAGCCGCGCGAGGCACGTCGCCGTCGCCTCGGCCGGATGCGCCTACTTGCGCTTGGCGCCGCAGCTCGCGATGCGGCC
>JBKOUH010000291.1:0-6085 GCA_046723285.1 Pseudomonadota bacterium | reverse complement strand
CGCCAGACGAGCTTGTCGTAGCCCTCGGGCGCGCCGGTCATCTGCAGATTGACGTCGTGCTGGTCGGACCACACCCAGAGCGAGTCCTCGTAAGGGCGGGGCTCGCCGATCATGTTGCGCGCGACAGCCATCGCCTGATCTTGGGCGTTCTGGAAGCTCTCGAGCCGCAGCTTCCGCCCCAGGAACGCGTTGGGCTGGAACGCGCAATCGCCGGCGGCCCAGATCGCGGGATCGCTGGTGCGGCCGAATTGGTCGACGACGATGCCGTTGCCGACCTCGAGCCCCGCGACGGCCGCGAGCTCGACATTGGGCACGATGCCGATGCCGATCACGACGATGTCGGCGGGAATGGGATCGGCGACCGCGCCCGCGGCGTCAAGGACGACGCGCTCCACCTTGCCGGCGCCCTCGATCGCCTTGATGCGCACCGCGAGCCGAAGGTTGACGCCCTTCTTCTTGTGCAGCTCGGCGAACCAGGCGCCGATCTCGGGCGCCACCGCTCGGCCCATCAAGCGGTCCGCGACTTCGAGCACGGTCACGGTGGCGCCGCGCTTCGCGGCGCTGGCCGCGGTCTCGAGACCGATGAAGCCGCCGCCGATCACGACCGCGCGCACGCCGGGTGCCAACCGCGCGCGGATCGCCTGCGTGTCGTTGAAGTCGCGCAGGTAGAATACGCCGGGCAAATCGGCGCCCGGGATCGGGAGCTTGCGGACGCGCGCGCCCGTGGTCAGCAGCAGCTTGTCGTAAGCGATCCAATCGCCGCCGACCTTCACCCGCTTGGCCGCGCGGTCGATCGCCTCGACGGCCTTGCCGAGCATCAGCTCGATCTTGTTCTGCTCGTAATAGGCCGGGTCGTGCAGGCGCGCCTTTTCGAGCCCGGCATCGGTGACGATCAGCTCCTTCGAGAGCGGCGGCCGCTCGTAGGGCGGATATTTCTCCTCGCCGATCAGCACCACGCGGCCCGCGAATCCGGCCGCGCGCAGCGCCTGCGCCGCGCGTCCGCCCGCGTGCCCCGCGCCGACGATGACGATAGTCTCGCTCATGCCGGCTTCGCCTTCTCGCCGATCAGCGCATAGGTCGAGGTCACCTGCACCGCCGGGTCGATGCCGCCCTCGGCGTAGATCATGACGTCGCCAAAGACGAGGTTGCGGCCCATCCTGAGGATGCGGCACTCGGCGACGACGTCGCCCTCGCGGATCGCGCGCAGGAAGTGCGATGTCTGCGTCACCGTCGTCATCGGCAGGAAGCGGCCGAGCGCCGCGCTCAACGCGATCACCATCGCGGTGTCGGCGAGCGACATCAGCGACTGGCCGCACACGACGCCGCCGGCGTGGCGCACATGCGGGCCGTTGCGCATCTTCAAGCGCACGCGATGGGGCGCGACGGCTTCGACCGTGATGCCGAGATCCTGCACGCAGGGCGCGGCCATCTCGCCCAGGATGCGCCGCGCCTCTTCGAGCGTCAGCGCTGCCGCCGGCTTGGCCACGGCGCTACTTCCAGGCGGCGCGCCAGGCGCGCAGCTTTTCGGTGATCGCCAAAGCGGCGGCGAGCACGGGACGCACCGATTCCGCCGAAACTTTGGGCTTGGTGCGGTGGCGGATCGACTCGACGAAATCCTTGGCCTGCAGCAGCAGGAGATCGGATTGCGGAAACTGCTTGTCCTCGCCGACCAGGCTCGGCAGCACGCCGTTGCCGCCCTTGGTCGGATGCAAGACCGTCAACTTGTGCTCGGCCATGTCGGCGATCACGTAGCGGTCGCGCTGATAGACGCGGAGGCGCCGGTTGATCTTGCCGCCGATGCGGCTCGCGGTGAGCTGGGCGACGCAGCCATTGGCGAAGCGGACGCGCGCGCTCGCGAGGTCTTCGGTCTCGGTCAGCACCGGCGAGCCCACGGCCTCGACGTGGATCACCGGCGAGCCGGCCACGCGCATCGCGTGGTCGAGATCGTGGATCATCATGTCGAGGATCACGGTCGTATCGGCGCCGCGCCCGCGGAACGGCGAGACGCGCTGCGATTCCACGTACCAGGCGCCCTTGGCGTTGGCGACGAGCGCGTCGATGACCGGGCTGAAGCGCTCGAGATGGCCGACCTGGAGGACGCGCTTCTTCTTCTTGGCGAGGCGAATGAGCGCGTCGGCCTGCGCCAGCGTCTCGCACATCGGCTTCTCGATCAGCACGTCGAGCCCGGCCTCGAGGCAATCCTTGGCCACCGCGAAGTGCGCGATCGTCGGCACGGCCACGACGACGCCGTCGGCGATGCCGGCGAGCTTCTTGTGGTCGGTGACGGCGAGGGCGCCATAGGGCGCCGCCACGGATTCGGCGCGCTCGTGCTGCACGTCGCAGACGGCGGTGAGCTCGGCGCCCTTCAAGGCGGCGAATTTGGCGGCGTGCAGCGTGCCGAAATAGCCGGCGCCGATCACGGCGATGCGAATCTTGCGGGTAGGCACCAGGCGTAAGTCCTTCGACTATGAGGCGGGCGCCGCCGGGCTGCGGCGGTGCGCGTAGAGAAACCACAAAAGGCCCAGGATTTCGAGCGCCAGGACGCCGCCGAACGCGTAGTCGTAGGCCGCCGAGGCATAGCCGCCGCCGGCCTGGCGCGGGAAGAGGTCCATGATCCAGCCCATCGCGTATTGGCCGGCAAACGCGCCGCAAAACGTGACGAAATTCGCCGAGGTGTTGGCGCGCCCGCTGTAGGCGACCGGCAGCCGCCCGGCCAGGATCGGATAGCAGAAGATCACGGCGTTGGCGAACGAGCCGAACGCGAACCACGGCCACGCGGCCTTGAGGTCGACGCGGAAGACGATGAGCGCCTGCGCCGCCAGGAACAGCAACATCAGCGGGATCATGATGCGCTCGAGCGGGATCTTGCGCCGCGCCGCCGCCTCGCTCAGCACCGCGTTGAGCACGAAACCGGCGGTGAGCCCCAAATTCATCACGCTCACATAGAGCGCCGCGTCGCCGCGCTCGAGGCCGGCCACGTCGCGCAGCCAGAGCCCGCCCCAGAGCCCGAGGATCGCGAGGTTCGCGGCCTGGCTGAACAGGATCAGCGGCGCCATCGACCGCAGCGCCGGATTGGCGAGCACATGGACGACGCCCTTGATCACCGTTGCGAGCCGCTCCGGCCGCGCGTCGCGGCGCCGTTCGGGCACGACGGCGAAGATGAGCGCCGCCACCGCCACGGTCGCGAAACCGAGATAGAGGAAAAGCTCGCGCCAGGTGGTGAGGCGCAGCGCGGCCTCGACCGGGCCGGTGCCGACAACGGCGCCGAGGCCGCCCACGGTCATGATGATGCTGTTGTAGAGCGCCCAGCGCTCCTTGGGGTACCAGAGCGTGATGGCCTGGAACGACGACATCAGCGCGCCGGCGACGCCGAGGCCGACGAGGCCGCGCGCGAGCGCCAGCGCGTCGCGGTCGTGGCCGAACGAGAAGAGGATCGCGCCCGCGCCGGCGACGCAGAGGAGAGCGCCGTTGACGCGGCGCGGGCCGAAGCGGTCGAGCAGGATGCCGAGCGGGATCTGGGCCAGCGCGAAGGTGAAGAAGTAAGCCGCGGTCAAGAGGCCAATATCGGCGCCGGAAAGTCCGAGCTCGTCGATCAGATAGCGCCCGACCACCGCATTGATGTTGCGGTAGAGGTACGACATGAAGTAGCCCGCCGCGAACGGCACCAGCACCAGCGCTGCAAGGCGGAGGACGCCATAGGGCGCGGCGGCGGCCGCGGCGTTCGCCGGGTTCGGTGTGGATGACGTCATCGGGGAGGGGCAGGCGGCTGGGAGAAGATGAGATGCGTGCTCTAACAGGATGCTGCCCGAGCGCCAAGCAGCCTTTGCCCGCTGATTAAGCATGAACGGGCGGCTCCAGACGCGATTTCGAGCGCTCGCCGCCGAGCGGCGCTGCGGGCTCGCCGCATTCGTCACCGCCGGCGAGCCGGTGCCCGAGGACGCGGTGGCGCTCTGGCTGCAGCTGGCGCGCGCCGGGGCCGACATCCTCGAGATCGGCGTCACCGCCGACGCCTGGCTCGACGGTCCCGCTATCCAGGCCGCGCACCGCCGCGCCAAGGCGCGCGGCGTCGACGCGGCAAAGGCGCTCGCCGACGTCGCCGAATTCCGCAAGCGTGATGCCGCGACGCCGATCGTGCTGATGGGCTATGGCGAGACGCTGCGCGCTTACGGCATCGGCGCCTTCGCCGCCGACGCGGCCAAGGCCGGCGCCGATGCGATGCTGTTCATCGCGTCCTCGCCCGAGGAGCTCAAGGCGCTCGACCGCGCCGCGCGCGCCAACGACATCGCGCTGATCCGCGTGGCCTTCGGCGAGGACGAGGCGAAGTGGCGCGACGAGATTTCGGCGGCGCGCGGCTTCGTCTACGTGCCGGCCGCGATGGGCGCCACCGGCGGCGCCGCGCCGACCGTCGAAAGCGTCGCCGCGCGCTTGAAGCGCCTGCGCGCGCTCACGCCGCTGCCGCTGCTTGCCGGCTTCGGCGTGCGCACGCCCGAGATGTTCGCGGCCCTGGCACCTCACGCCGACGCCATCGCTGTCGGCACCGCCTTCGCGCGCGAGATCGAGGCCGGGCTCGATGCCGCCGGCAACCCCACCGCGGGGCTCTCCGGCCGCGTTTGCGCGCTCGCGCGCAGGCTCGCGGCGGCGGGCGTGCGCAATCCTTGAGGGCGACGGCCCTGGTGGCGCCGCAGAATCGAAGCGTCGTTAGATTCACTGGCGAGGCAAATCGCGGGAACCGGATTGACGCCGCCCGCGTTGCTCGCGTATAGAACCGGATCACTCTACTCAGGAGCGCCGACGTGTCTTTCGCCGCCCATCGCATCAACGCCGTTCCGGCGGCCGCAATCGCGGCCGGCTGGTGGTGGTGGCGCGACCATATGGGCCCGCCCGGCGAAAGCCGTGCCTGATTAGTACCGCCAGCACACCTGGTTCGATGGCCCGCCAACGAAAGTTCGGCGGGCTTTTTGTTTTTGCGCTCCGATGGAGAGTTCGATGTTGACGGAAGTCCTCGAGAAAGTCGCCCGGCGGGAGAGCCTCTCGCATGACGAGATGGCCGCGGCGATCGGCACGATGGTCGAGCACGATTGCGCGCCGCCGCAGATCGCGGCGTTCCTGATGGCGCTCCGCGTCAAGGGCGAGGCGCCGGACGAGCTTTCGGGCGCCGCCGCCGCGCTCCGGAAGCGCGCGGTGCGCCCGCCGATCGACGAGACGCCGCTCCTCGACGTCGTCGGCACCGGCGGCGACGGCTCGGGCTCGCTCAACCTTTCGACCGCGGCGGCGCTCGTCGCGGCCGCGGCCGGCATCAGCGTCGCCAAGCATGGCAACCGCTCGGTCTCCTCGCGCTGCGGCAGCGCGGATCTGCTCGAGCGCTTCGGCGTGCCGATCGAGGCCTCGGCCGAGGAGACGGCGCGCCGCTATCTCGACAGCAATTTCTGCTTCCTGTTCGCGCCGCTCTATCACCCGGCGATGAAGACGGTGGCGCCGATCCGGCGCGCGATGCGCGTGCGCACGCTCTTCAACATGCTGGGGCCGCTCACCAACCCGGTCGGCGTCAAGCGCCAGCTCGTCGGCGTGTTCCATCCCTCGAAATGCGAGCTGATGGCGCGGGCGCTCATGCCCTCGGGCGTCGAGCGCGCGCTCGTCGTCTCGGCCGATTGCGGCCTCGACGAGATCGCGCCCGAAGGCCAGACGCAGGTGGCCGAGCTGCGCTTCGGCGAAATCTCGGCCTACGCGGTGACGCCGGCCGATTTCGGCCTCGAGGAGCGGCCGCTCGCCTCGATCAAGGGCGGCGACCCCGAGACCAATGCGCGGATCATCCGCGCGGTCTTGACCGGCGACGACGTGCCGGCGCGCAACGGCGTGCTGCTCAACGCCGGCGCCGCGCTCTACGTCGCCGGCGCCGCGCGCGACTTCCGCGAGGGCGCCGAATTCGCCGCCGCGATCGTCGACAGCGGCAAGGCGCTGGCGAAGCTCGACGAGGTCGGCGACGCGCTCAGGAGGGCGGCATGAACCGGCTCGATCCGATCCTGGAGCGCCGGCGCGAGGCCGTTGCCGCCGCACGCGCGCTCCGCCCGCTCGAGGCGCTCACGGA
>JBKOUH010000434.1:0-9174 GCA_046723285.1 Pseudomonadota bacterium | reverse complement strand
CTCACTGCTTGCGCCCGTCCTTGACCTCGACGACGACGGCCATGCCGGTGTCGCCGGCGGCGCAGCCGGTGAAGAGGCCGCGGCCGCCGCCGCGTTCCACCAGTTCCTCGATGATCTCGATCACGAGGCGCAGCCCGGTCGGCCCGTTGGGATGGCCCCAGATCAGCGAGCAGCCGTAGTTGTTCATCTTGTTGACGTCGAAGCCGGTCTCGCGCGCGAACACGATGTCGTTCACGACGAACGGATTGTGCGTCTTCACGACGTCGATCTGCTTCAAGTCGAGCCCGGCGCGCTCCAAAGCCTGGCGCGCCGCCGGTAGCGGCGCCGCCGGCATATAGGCATGCTTGGCGCGCGCCTGGCCGTAGCTCCGCATCGAGATCTCGATCTTCGGATTCTTGGAAAGCTCGCGCGCACGCTCGGGCGTCGTCAGGATGATCGCGGCGCCGCCATCGGCCGGATGCGTCTGGCCGCCAAAGGTGACCGTGCCGCCGTCCACGACCGGCTTCAGCTTGGCGAGGCCTTCCTTGGTGGAGGCGCGGATGCCCTCATCGCCCGGAATCGTCGCCGCGGTCTTCTTGAACCCGGCATCGGGCACTTCGAACGGCAAAGTCATATAGCGCTTCTGGAACGCGTGATCGTTGGCGAGCGCGGCCTCGTATTGTTGCCAGCGGCGCACGACGACGTCGTGCTGCTCCTCGGTGCTGACTTGCCAGTCGCGCGCGCAGTTCTCGGCCGTGCCGACCATCGCCGGGCCGCCCATCGGATCGTGCGTGAAATTGTCGAGCATCCAATGCTCGACGAGCGGCGCGCCGCCCTGGGCTTGCGGCTGCGGATACATCACGACCGGCGAATTCGACGTGCGATCGCCGGTGATGCAGAGCGACGTGGTGCCGAAGCCCTGCTCGATGTCGCCGGCCGCCGTCGCCAGCACGCGCGCGCTGGTGGCGCAGGCCTGGGAGACGACCGTGCCGCCGACGTTGGGATTGCCGATCATGGTCATGAGCCAGGGCAAGCCGTAGAAGCTGCTGCGCTGCGGCGTCGTCGAGCCGAAGATCGCGTGATCGAACACCGATGCGGGAATCTTGCGCTTGGCGAGCTCGGCCTTCGCCACATGCGCCGCGAATCGCACGGCGTGGAGATTGGCGAAGCTCCCCTGCCACTTGGCGAATGGCGTGCTCCAATAGCCGCCATAGGGGATCGAAACCTTTTGGAATGCGGTCATCGTCGGAACTCCGGGATTGCGGCCGCGCGCGCGGGCGGGCGCGGATATTGTTATCGCATTTACGCGCGGCCGGGGGAATTGTTATGTCGCATACCGGTTTTGCCGCGACGGCGCCCTTGCCGCGCGACGGAGCATCATCGCCCAAACCGAGATTGCGTTTCGTTCGCGGCGCGGCGACAGTCGCAATTCCATGCCGGCCGCCACCCCTTCCCGCCGCGCCCATCCCGTGGCCGTCATCGCAGCCGGCGCGCTGGTCTGTCTTTCGGCCGGCTCGATTTACGGCTGGAGCCTTTTCTATCAGCCGATCGAGGCCGATCTCAAAATCGGCCGCGCCTGGCTTTCGGGCGCGTTCTCGATCGCGAGCATCCTGTTCGCGGCGGCGATGGTGGTGGCGCCGATGCTGTTTCGCGGGCGCCCCGCGCCGCTGCTCGCGCTGCTGAGCGGAATTCTCTGCGCCGCGGGCACCGCGATTCCCGGCCTCGTGCGCGAACTTTGGTGCGTCGTCGCCGGCTACGGCTTGCTGTTCGGCGCCGGCTGCGGCATCGCATACAGCGTGGCGCTGCAGGCGAACATGATGGCGCTGCCCCAGCGGCGCGGCCTCGCGGCCGGTCTCACCGCGGGCTCCGGCGCGCTCGGCTCGGTCGCCGCCGCCATCGCGTTTCGCGCCGGCATCACGGCCTTCGGCCCATGGCAGACGCTGATTTGGGCCGGCGTTTTCTTCGTCGCCGTTTCGCTGCTGGCCGCGGCGCTGATGCGCGGGATCGCGATGCCCGTGCCCGGGCGCAGCACCGCCGCGAACAAGTCCGAAACCGCCGCCGAGCGCCGCATCGAGATCACGCTCTGGCTCGGATTCTTCTTCGGTGCCTGCGCCGGATTGATGGCGCTCGGCCACGCAGCCGGCATCGCGCTCGCCTATGGCGGCGCGCTTGCGCCGGTGGCGCTCGCGACCGCGCTCATCACCGGCGGCAACGGCATCGGCCGGCTCGGCGCCGGCTGGCTCGCCGATCTCTTACCGGTGCGGCGCATCCTCGTGGCGGCGCCGCTGCTCGCGGCACTGGCGCTTGCGGCGCTGGCGCTCGTGCCTGATGCGAGCCTCGCGCTGGTCGTGCTCGCGGCGACCGGCCTCGCCTACGGCGCCATGGCCGCGACATATCCCGCCTCGGTCGCGATCTATTTCGGCGTTGCACGCACGGCGACGGTGTACGGCCGCGTGTTCACGTCGTGGGGCATCGCCGGCCTCGCGGCGCCCGGGCTCGGCGGATATATCTTCGATCTTTCCGGCGGCTACGCCGTGGCGCTGGGGCTCGCGGCCGGCGCCGGCCTTCTCTCCGCCGCCGTCGCGTGGACCTTGCCGCCGGCCGCGAAATAATCGCAGCGCAGCAGAATGGCGTGCGCGCTCGCGCGCCATGCGCTGGTATCCCACGCGCATTGCGTTTCCGCGGGGTAACGTCTTACCGCCGCGGCCAAATGGGTTCGTAATCGGCGCCACGAGAACGAGCAGGTGGCAAGGGGGACCGGCACACCTGACAGCAGGCCAGCCGCAGGCGGCGCCATCGGCAGCGCCATCGGTGTCGCGGCTCTTGTTGCATGCCTGGCCGCGCCGGGCGTTCGCGCGCAAGACGGCGCGCGCATCGCCGCCGCCGACAAGGAGCCGCAGAACTGGCTCTCGCACGGCCGCACCTATTCCGAGCAGCGCTTCAGCCCGCTCGCCAGGATCAACACAAGCAATATCGGCCAGCTCGGCCTCACCTGGTTCAAAGACATCAACAGCCGCACTGCGCGCGGCCTCGAGGCGACGCCGATCGTCATGGACGGCGTCATCTACGCGACCGGCGCGTGGAGCCACGTGCTCGCGATCGAAGCCAAGACCGGCAAGACCCTGTGGGAATTCGATCCCGAAATCGCCGGACGCTATGCCGGCAAGGGCTGCTGCGACATCGTCAATCGCGGCGTCGCGGCGTGGAACGGCAAGATCTTCGTCGGCCGCCTGATCGCGCTCGACGCCAAGACCGGCAAGAAGGTGTGGGAGACGCTGACCGTCGATCAGTCGATGGACTACACGATCACCGGCGCGCCGCGCGTGGTCAAAGGCAAGATCATCATCGGCAACGGCGGCGCCGAATATGGCGTGTGCGGCTACGTCTCCGCCTACGACGCCGAGACCGGCAAGATGCTCTGGGACTTCCACGCCCAAACTGGCATCGTCGCGGCGCCGGTCACCTACGAGGTCGACGGCGAGCAATACGTGACCGTGCTCGCGGGCTGGGGCGGCGCCATTCCGCTGCTGGCCGGCGAGCTCGCGCTCGACGCGGCCAAGGGCGGCACCAATCGCGTGCTCACCTTCAAGCTCGGCGCCAAGGCCGAGCTGCCGATGATGAAAGTGATGGCGCGGAAACTCGAGCCGCCGCAGGCCGCGGCGCCGAAGGACGTCGTCGACAAGGGCCGCGCGCATTACCAGCAGTTCTGCGCCGGCTGCCACGGCGACACCGCGGCCTCGGGCGGCGTGGTGCTCGATCTCCGCTATTCGGCGACGCTCGGCGACGCCGGCGCCTGGAAGGCGATCGTGCTCGAGGGCGCCAGGCTCAAGAACGGCATGGTCACGTCCGAAAAGTACCTGAAGCCCGACGAGGTGGACCAGATCCGCGCCTACGTCATCCAGCGCGCCCACGACGAGAAGAAGCGCGTCGAGGCGGCGAAGTAGGGGGTCGCTTCGCAGGGGCGAGTTTCAAACCCGCCCCTACATCTTTCGGCAGCCAAGTCTTGGCTACTCCGCCGCCTTCATCTTCGCCGCGGCGGCGGGCACGTCGTAGCCGGCCATGAGCGTCTCGACGATGCCGTCGAAGTATTTCCAATCCGCTTCGCGGAAGCTGTGGTTGCGCACGATGAAGGAGGCGCCGGCGTAAAACTTCTCGTATTGCTGCTGGCGGCCGGCGAATTCGGAACCGACCATGTCCCAGGCGAGCTTCATGAGCTTCATGCGCTGGAGCGCCGGGAGCTGCGGCGTCTGCCAATACATCTCGAATTCGCGGCGGATGCCGTCGTCGTGCATGACCGAGACGCTGGCCGGCATCTGGAACACGCCGCCGCCGCAAAGCTCGCGCAGCTGATCGATGATCGCCGAATAGCTCTCGGTGCACCAGTTGAGCGCGGCATACATCATGCGCCGGTTGAAGGTCTTGTGGCCGGCGGGCCAATCCTCGGCGGCTTCGATCTGGCCGTTGATGACGCCGGCGAGCAGCGCCTCCAGCGACGCCATGCGGCCCAGCACCTCGCGCACCGCGGGCACCTCGTTGGCGCCGGTCGCCTGCGCCACCTTGCTGCAGAGGCCGACGATGAGCTGCATCTTCGACCAGTAGCGGACGTTGGACTGGTGGTTGCCGTAGCAATGCGCCGGCGTCTCGATGTAGATGCCGCGCGCCTTGATCGCGTCGTCCATCACGAAGACGCGCTCCCACGGCACCTTGACGTTGTCGCACATCACCATGCTGTCGGTTTCGTCGAAGCACCAGCCGAGCGGCGAATCGAAGCGATTGTTGGACGCGGTCGAGAGCGGCTGGCGCGACCACAGCGTCAGCCCCGGCGCGTTCACCTTCACCGCGCAGGTGATCGCCTGCTTCACCTGATCGGGCGCCAGCGACAAAAGATTGCCGATCCAGATCTCGTCGCAGAACACCGCCGAAGTCGCCAGCATCTTCATGCCGCTGATGACGACGCCGTGGTCGTCCTCGCGCACGACCTGGAGCGTCGGCACCGGCAGGTTCTTCTTGACGTAGAACTCGGGATTGCGCGCGGCCTGGGGCGGCAGCACGGCGTAGGTCGAGAAGATGTCGTGCTTGCGGCAATAGTCGTAGTACTTCAAGAGATTGCCGCCGAACTTGTATTTCTCGGTGTCGAGCGCGGACGGATTGGTCGACATGCCGGTGACGAAGCCCGAGACGTGATCGGGCGAGCGGCCCATCATGCCGCAAGTCATGTCGGCGATGGCCTTGTGGCAGCGCATGCGGCGGCGGAGATCGTCGGCCGTCTTGGCGCGGAGATACCACATCGCATAGCGCTCGCCGTTCTCCTCGAACGAGAAGAGATCGCGGTTCTCGGGCGCGCGCTTCGCGTCGTACATCGACGCCACCACCTTTGCGGCCTCGGCGAAAGCCGGATGCTTGGTGACGTCGGTGACGCGCTCGCCGCCGATGTAGACGACGCGACCATCGCGCAGTCCTTCGAGATGATCCTTGCCGGATTTCAGCATGACGACGCCTCCCAGACCTCAGCCATGTCCATTTCGCCTTTGCTCGCGTTCTGCGAGGCCGGTGCGGTCGAGCGCGCGCTCGGTGTTGACGAGAAAGCGCTCGAACAGGCGCGCCAGCGTCTGAAACTCGGCGCGGCCGATGCCGTCGAAGAGGATGTCGTTGATCTCGCGGCGGAAGGGACCGAGGCGGTCGAGCGCGGCTTCGCCGGCGCGCGTCAGAGTCACCAGGACGCCGCGGCCATCGGCCGGGTTCGCGCGTTTCGCGACCAGACCGAGCGCGGCGAGCTTGTTGACCTCGGCCGTGATGTGGCTCGGCGCGACATGGAGGTGATTGGCGAGCGCGCGAATACCCACGCCGTCCGCGCGTGCCTGCCGCTCCGCGATCGCGGCGAGGATCGTGTATTGCGGGCCCGTGGCGCCGATGCGGCGGCCGAACGCGCCGCGCACCTCTTCGAACCGCGCCGCCGTCACGAACAGCGCGTGCAGCAGCGCGCGCAGGCGATCGTCGCGCCCGTTCTCGAGGCAATCCGGGCGGGAGACGCTCAGCGGCGGCGCGTAGGAGCGCCGCTCCGCCGGTTCCGTCTTCCGCGCCGCGCTTGCGCGCATGGCCACTCCAAGGTCGTTCTGTTACTTAAATAAGTAGCAGATCAACCTGGGGGCGGCAAGGCCCGTCGCGAGGGTGCTAGCGAGGGGACTCGGCGCGCTGGCGCAAGCGCTGCGGCGGCAGCGGCTGGCCCAAGAGGGGTTCGCCGACGAGCGGCGGCAGTCCGATTTGACGCGGGCCGCTCACGCGCGGCAGGCCGAAACGCTCGGTCAGCGTCGGGCCGCGCTGGGCTTCGGCGAGGATTTCGAGCGCCCCCGGCGCCGGGCTGCCGGCATTGGTGGCGCTGCCGCCGAAGAGGGGATCCGCGGCGAGGGCGCTGCCGGCAATAGTGCCAAGGGCGAGGGACACGACGGCCGCGCGCGCAAGCGCTCGGCCACGAAAAGCGAGGCGCAACATGAGAGGCTCCGTTCGATGACGTACCGCGCCCCGCTTCTACGCAGACCTAGCACCGCCGGTTGTCGGCCGCCACGGCCTCACGGCCCGGATCACGCGCGATTGAGCGGAATTGATCGGCCGCGGCGGGGATGCCTCCCGCGCCCGCGCGGCGCCTAGCCCTCGGGGTCGCGCGGCTGCCGTGCGCGCAGCGGACGAGGCAGCGGCGGCAGCGCGCCCGGGCCCCGTTCCTGCAGCACCGGCTCCTGGCGCAGCGGCGGCAGCAGCGGCGGCAATGGGCCGCTCACCGGCGGCAGGCCGAAACGCTCGGTCAGCGTCGGCGTCCGGTCGCGCTCCATGTCGCGTTTCATCTCGCGCTCAGCCGCGCGCGGCGCGCTCGCCGTCGGCCCGTCGTTCGGGCGCAGCGGATCGGTGATGGGATCGACGGCCGGGGCCTGCGTGGCGCCGGCGACGATAGCGGCGAATGCCGCGGCGGTCAGGAATTTCCCGGCAAAACCGGAATTTGCGTGTTCGGACATGGCAGGCCTCCAAGCAGCCCTCCACTGTCCCCCATGCCTGTAAGAACGCCTATCGGCGCCCGCCGGTTCCCGCAAACTTAGCGCTGCAACGTCCGCTCGAGCGCCGCCGCGACGCCGAGGAGCGCGCGGTCGGCCATGGGTTCGCCGACCACCATGAGGCCGACGGCGGCGTTGCCCGGCTCGTGGATCGGCAGCGAGACGGCGCAGCGGTCGAGGAAATTGAACGCTGTCGTGTTGCGCAGCACGGCGAGATTGGTTTTGACGTAAAGGTCGTCGTCGCGCTCGAGCGGCGCTATCGCCGGCGCCGCGATCGCGATCGTCGGACAAAGCAGAGCATCGCAATCCGAGGTGACGCGCGAGACGCGCTCGATCAGCGACGCGCGCTGGCGCAGCATGTCGTAGTAGTCGGCTGCGGCGGCGTTGGCGCCGAGGCGGATGCGGCTGGCCACGCGCGGATCGTATTTGGCGCCCTCGGCGGCCAGGAGTTCGCGATGAACGGCGAAGGCCTCGACCGTGACGAGCGCGCCCTTCTGCATGATGCGCGGAATGTCTTCGAGCTCGGCGAGCGGGATCTCGACGAGCCGCGCGCCGGCCTTGGCGAGACGCGAGAGCGCCAGCGTGTAAGCGGCGGCGACCGTGTCGTCGAGACCGTCGACGACGTAGCGTTGCGGCACCGCGAGGCGGAGGCCCACCACCGGACGCTCGGGCAGCGGCCGCGGCTCTTCGCCGGCCATGACCGCGTCGACGACGGCGCAGCAGGCGACCGAGGGCGCCAGCGGGCCGATGGAATCGAGCGTGGTCGAGAGCGGGAAGCAGCCGGCGGTGGGCACGCGCCGCGCGGTCGGCTTGAAGCCGACGACGCCGTTGAACGCGGCCGGAATGCGCACCGAGCCGCCGGTGTCGGTGCCGATCCCGGCAAGCGCCATGCCGTCGGCGACCGAAACGCCCGCGCCCGCTGAGGAGCCGCCGGGGATGCGGCGCGTCTTGCGGTCCCAGGGGCTGGCCGGCGTGCCGTAGTGCGGATTGAGGCCGAGCCCGGAAAACGCGAACTCGGTCATGTTGGTCTTGCCGACGATGACGGCGCCGGCGGCGCGCAGGCGGCGCACGATCGCGGCATCTTGCGCGGCGGCCGGCGCCGATTTCAGCGCCACCGAGCCGGCAAGCGTGGTCTCGCCCGCCACGTCGAAGAGATCCTTGATCGAAATCGGAATGCCCGCGAGCGGTGCCGGCGTGCCTCCGGCTTTGGCAAGCCCGTCGGCCGCCTCCGCGGCGGCGGCGGCGCTCCTGGCGTAGAGCCGCGTGAACGCGCGAGCGCCTTCGCCCGCCTTGTCCTGCGCACGCGCGAGCGCCGCTTCGACCAGCGCGCGGGACGAGGTTTTTCCCTCCGCGAGCGCGCGGCGCGCCGCGCCGATCGTCTGCATCGTCGTCTCCGGTGCGGTGCGCTTAGACCAGATCGCGCACGTTCGCGCGCAGGCTCTCGACGTGCTTGCGAAGCGCCGCACGCGAAGCCTCGGCGTCGCGGCGCACGAGCGCGGCGAAAATCTCGTCGTGCTCCGTGAGGATGCGCTTATCGTGCCGCTTGTTGCTGACCGAGATGAAATAGAGGCGCATGCAATGGTCGTGCAGACCGGCGAGGAAATCGGTGAGCGGCCGGTTGCGCGCCGCCGCCGCCATGGCACCATGGAATTCGAGATCGGTTTCCATGAAATGCTCGGAATCGCCGGCCTCGGCGATACCGGGAATGCGGTCGAGAGTCTCGCGCATGATGGCGAATTCGCGGTCCGTCGCACGCAACGCGGCGAGCGCGGCGACTTCGGGCTCAACCATCAAGCGTGCCTCGATCATTTGCATCGTCGCGTCGCGGTCGATGGGCTTCACCACGATGCCGCGGCGCGGCATGATCTCGATCAAGCCCTCGGTTTCGAGCCGGTGGATCGCGAGATGCACCGGCGTTCGCCCGATGCGGAGCTGCCCGCAGATCTGGGCCGTGTTGATCTGCTCGCCGGGTTTATAGACGGCAGTCACGATGCGCCGCTTGATCTCGCGATAGGCGCTGTACTGCAGGGATAGCGGCTTCAACTGTTCCAAGGCAGAGCCTCCGTTCGTGTGGGGCGTCGCCGGCACGGCCGTGCCGGCTACTGCTTCGGGCCTTTGTAGGGCCGTGCTTCGTCGTAATAGTGGATTTCGTAGA
>JBKOUH010000080.1:0-4683 GCA_046723285.1 Pseudomonadota bacterium | reverse complement strand
GGGATGAGCATGGGCACGAAACCGCAAGCGGGCGCGCGGCCGCGCTGGGAAACCGAGGTCGAGATCCTGCCGATCCAGAGCCGGCTCATCGATTTCGAGCACCCGATCGCCGGCACTTATCTCGTCACCGGCGCGCGCGCGCAGCGCGGCTACCGGCTGTCGAAATTCTGCATGTCGTTCATGAAGCCCGAGGTCCGCGCCAAATGGAAAGCGGATTCGGAGGGCTATATGCGCGAGTTCGGGCTGTCCGACTACGAGCAGAGCCTGATCCGCGAGCAGAACTGGATCGGCATGATCCGCTACGGCATAAGCCCGTTCATGATTTTCAAGCTCTCGGCCGCGTTCGGCGTCGGCCAGAACCGCACCGGGGCTGCGATGCGCGGCGAGAGCTACGAGGATTTCATGAAGACCCGCAACGTGAAGGACGCATCGTGATGAATGCCGCGCAGCACGGGTGCATCATCGGCGGGCTCGGCTCGCCGCACGCGCCCTCGATCGGCGTCGCCTACAACACGGGGAAACACGAGACGCCGGCGTGGAAGCCGCTCTTCGACGGCTACAGGCCGATGCAGGCTTGGCTCGAGGCGAAGAAGCCCGATCTCCTGATCGTCGTCGCCAACGACCACGCGAATTCGTTCTTCTTCGACCGCTATCCCACTTTCGCGATGAGCGTCGCGGCCGAGCACGAGATCGCAGACGAGGGCTGGGGCAAGTGGCCGGTGCCGCCGGTGCCGGGCCATTCCGAATTCGGTTGGCAGCTCGCGCACGCGCTGGTCGATCAGGAGTTCGACATCGCGGTGTGCCAGGAGATGCCGCTCGATCACGGCTGGCTGACGCCGCTCTCGTGCTTCTTTCCGCCCGAGAAGCGCTGGTGGGTTCCGGTCATTCCCATCGTCGTCAACGTGCTGCAGCCGCCGATCCCCTCCGCCAAGCGCTGTTTCGATCTGGGCCGCGCGATCCGGCGCGCCGTCGAGGCCTACCCCAAAAAGCTCGACGTCGTCATGGTCGGCACCGGCGGGCTCTCGCACCAGCTTTCGGGCGAGCGCTACGGCTTCAACGACACGGCGTGGGACAACGAATTCCTCGATCTCGTCGAGACCGATCCCGAGCGCCTTGCGCGCATGACGCATCAGCAGCTGATGGAAAAAGGCGGCGCCGACAGCGTCGAGGAGATCATGTGGCTCGTGATGCGCGGCGCGCTTTCGCCGAAAGTGCGTCGCGTGCACCGCAACTACTATCTTCCGATGGTCACCGGCTTCGCGCAGGTGATCTTCGAGGACCTCGGCGACGAAACCGTGGCGCGGAAAGCGGCCTGAGGCGCCGGTGAGCGGAATTCCGCTTCTGCTCCTGCCCGGCCTCATGTGCGACCGCGTCGTCTGGGGCGAGACGATGGCGGCGCTGCCCGGCAGTCTCACCTGCATCGTGCCGGCTTACGGCGACATCGACACGCTCGGCGGCATGGCCGAGCGCGTGCTGGCGCTGGCGCCGCCACGCTTCGCCGCGGCGGGCCACTCGATGGGCGGCCGCGTGGCGCTCGAGATCTTCCGCCGCGCCCCCGAGCGCGTCGCTGGCCTGGCGCTGCTCGATACGAACTATCTGCCGCGTCCGGCCGGCGAGGCGGGCGCCCGCGAGGAGCGCGAGCGCATGGCGCTGATGGCGCTCGCGCGCCGCTTCGGCACGCGCATCATGGGCGAGACCTGGGTCAAGGGCATGGTGCATCCCGACCGTCTCGGCGATGCCGCGTTGATCGGCGCGATCCTCGACATGTTCCAGCGCAAGACCGCCGACACCTTCTCGGCGCAGATCAAAGCGCTGCTCGCGCGGCCCGATGCCACGCCGCTGCTTGGCGCGATCCGCTGCCCGACGCTCGTGCTGTGCGGCCGCGAGGATTCGTGGGCGCCGTTGGCGCGACACGCGGCGATGGCGGCGGCGATCGCCGGCAGCGAACTCGTCGTCGTCGAGAAATGCGGGCACATGTCGCCGATGGAGCGGCCGCGTGAAGTCGCGGGCGCGTTTACGGCCTGGCTCGCGCGCATTGCCGACCGCCGCGCGGTCGCGGCGTGAAATCCGAGAGCAAGGAGGCTGATGTGAGCCCGCCCGCATTCAAGACCATCGCCGTCATCGGCTTCGGCGAGGCCGGCGGCATCCTCGGCGCCGAGCTCGCGAAGCAGGGTGCCGCGGTCAGGACCTACGACATCCTGCTCGACGATCGCGCCGGACGCGAGCCGATGCGGAAGAAGGCCGCGGCGGCGGGCGTCGAAGCGGCGGCATCGCATGCGGCGGCGGTGCGCGGCGCCGATCTCGTGATATCCGCCGTAACCGCGGCCTCCGCCGTCGACGTGGCCAAGACCGTGGCCCCGCATTTAGAGAAGGGGCAGGTCTATCTCGATATTAACTCGATCTCGCCCGAGGCCAAGCGCGCGAACGCGCGCAAGGTGGAGGCGGGCGGCGCCGACTATGTCGAAGCCGCGGTCATGGCCGCGGTGCCGCCGAAGCGGTTGAAGGTGCCGATGCTGCTCGGCGGCCGCCGTGCGGCGGAGATCTCGGCCGCGCTCAATGCGATGGGCTTCGACACCACGGCCGCGGCGGACACGATCGGCGTCGCCTCGGCGATCAAGATGTGCCGCAGCGTGATGATCAAGGGTCTCGAGGCGCTCACGGTCGAGTGCATGATGGGCGCGCGCCGCTATGGCGCCGAGAAGGAAGTCTTGGCGTCGCTGCATGGCACATTCCCCAGCATGGGCTGGAACGCCGATCTTCCCAACTACCTTATCGGCCGCGTCGCCGAGCATGGCCGCCGCCGCGCGGCCGAAATGCGCGAAGTGGCGGCGACGCTCACCGACGGCGGCATCAAGCCGCGCATGGCGTCGTCCACCGCCGAATTGCACGACTGGTTCGTCGACGCGCTCGCCGCCTGCGGCGAAACCTACGGCGCCAACGGCAAGTTCGAGTGGAAGCGCGCCGTGGATGCGTTGTTGAAAAGCGCCGAGACCGATGAACCGCGAAGCGGTTCCGGACCAAAGCCCAGGGTTGCCCGAATGGGCAACCCTGGGAACTAGGCGGACAGATCGCTGCAACCCTGAAGGAGTTGTGGCGCGTCGGGCCAGAACCCCTTTTGGGGTTCAACTCATTTCCGACGCGATCCTCAGGGTAGCCGCTTCGCGGCAACCCTAGGCTTTGGTCCAGAACCCCTTCGGGGTTCACACGCTTTGAATTCGCGCGGCTCGCTTACCGCCACAGCCGCCGCGACGCGATCCTGGCACCCTCGACCATCGCCGCGAGCTTCTTGTAGCTGATCTCGGGGTCCATCTTGCCGAAGCCGGCGACGGTGCCGAAGCCGCAATCGGTGCCGGCGATCACGCGCTCGCGTCCGACGATGGCGGCGTAACGCTCGATGCGCTGTGCCACGAGCTCGGGATGCTCGACATAATTCGAAGTCGAGGTGATCACGCCGGGGACGAGGATCTTTTCGGTGGGCAATTTCGCGTCGCGCCACGCGGTCCATTCGTGCTCGTGGCGCGGATTTGAGGCCTCGAACAGGATCGCCTGCGGCTTCGCCTTCAAGACGATGCCCATCACTTTCTCGACCGCGATGTCGTGGTCGTGCGGGCCCTCGTAATTGCCCCAGCAGATGTGCATGCGCACTTTCTCGGCGGGGATGCCGTCGAGCGCGTGGTTCATCGCCTCGACATGGAACGCCGCGCGCTTCAGGAAATCGCCTTCGGAGAGGTCCTGGAAGCCGGTGTGCTTGGCCATCGCGAGATCGGGGCAATCGAGCTGCAGCAGGAAGCCGGCCTCGACGACGGCCTTGTATTCCTCGCGCATCGCGGCAGCGATGGCTTCGACATACGCCTCGTGCGTCTTGTAATAGATATTGGGCTGGAACGCCGAGACGAGGCCGGGCGAGGCCGAGTTCAAGAATGCCTCGGCGATGACCGCCCCGTGGGCGGCCGTGCCCGCGAGCGCCGCGCGAAAATTGGCAAGATCTTTCCTGAGCGGCGCCCAATCCTTGACCGTGATCGGCGCCACGCAGGCGGCACGGGTGAAGGCCTGCGCGCCGGTCACGCGCGCCATCTTCTCGCGGAACGCCGGATAGGCGACGAGGTCGAGCGCGATCTTGCGCTCGTTGTGGCCGCCGAAGCCGTTCAGGCGCTCCTGCATATAGGTGGCGTAGCCGATCTTGCTGGTCTCGCCGTCGCTGACGACGTCGATGCCGATATCGGCCTGGCGCTTCACCACGTCGGCCACGGCCCGCGTCATTGCCGCGTCGAACGCTGCGGCGTCGTAGGCCTCGCCCTTCTCCTTCTTCATCAGGAAATCGACGATGCCCGGCGGCCGCGGCAGGCTGCCGACATGCGTGGTGAGAATGCGATCGGTGCTGCGTTTCATGACGAAGGCGTTTAGCCCGCCGTGGCGCCGCCGTCGATGGGAATGACGGCGCCGGTGATGAAGCTCGACGCGGGCGAGGCGAGCAGCAGCGCCAGGCCCTGGATCTCGTCGGTGTGGGCAAGGCGGCCTTGCGGGACGTCGCGGGCGAACGCCTCGCGCACGGCGGGATCGTTGAGGCGCCCGTTGCCGATGTTGGTCACGAACGGTCCGGGCGCGATCGCGTTGACTGCGACGCCGTGCGTGGCGAGCTCGAGCGCGGCATGGCGCACGAGGTTGCAGATCGCGGCCTTGGTC
>JBKOUH010000260.1:0-6335 GCA_046723285.1 Pseudomonadota bacterium | reverse complement strand
CGTCGTAGGCGCGCCCGACCTCGTAGACTGAGTCCTTCATCGAGAGGCCGGACTCGGCGGTGATGAGCGCCGCGATCTCGTCGCGGCGCGCCGCGAGCTTTTCGGCCGCCGACATCAGGATTTTCTGGCGCTCGTAGCGCGTCAGCTTCGATTTGAACGCCTTTCCCGCCGCGAAGGCCTGGCGCGCGTGCTCGGCTCGCCCTTTCGGCACCGTGCCGACGACGTCGTTCGTGTAGGGGTCGCGCACCTCGATGCGCTCGGGCGTGTCGACCTTCTTCCCCGCGATCCGCATCGCCTCGTGGCGCACGCGCGGGGGTTTGACCTGGAGATTCATGCGCGATTCCCTAAGCCGCCTGCACGCGATTGAGCGCGAGATCGAAGATGTCGAAGTTCCGCAACCTCGCGCCGGCCGGGAGATCGGCGCGGCGGTTGGCGAGGAGCGGCACCTTCTGCTCGGAGACGCCGCCATGCGAGCGCAACGGCTCTTTGAGCTGCGATAGATCGTGACGCGCGGCGGCGGTGCCGATGACCTTGTGCTTGGTGGAGACGACGACGATGTCGCCCATCCGGTCCTCGGGCAGTTCGAAGCGGCGGCAGGCCTCAGCGCGGTCGAGCGCCAATTCGATGCCGTCGAGGCCGCGGAGGCGCGTCAGCGCATCGGCGGCCTTGTCCGAACCCAGATACGCTGTGGCGAAGCTCCCGAGCGCGCCGTGGTGGACGACGTAGGGGTCCGTGATCGGCAGGATCACGCGCGTCTTGCCCACGCCGTACCAGGCATCGAAGAGATCCTGGAGATAGATCACGTCGGGCTTGCCGGCCGCGTCGTGCTTGTCGTTCATGCCGTGATCGGCGGTGAGCGCCACGACGCAGCCGAGCGCCTCGAGCCGCGAGAGATACCGATCCATCATCGCGTAGAAGCGGTTCGCGATCTCGGTGCCGGGCGCGTGCTTGTGCTGGATGTAGTCGGTGGTGGAGAGATACATGATGTCCGGCCGCATCGTTTCCATGAGGCGGACGCCGGCGGCGAACACGAATTCGCTGAGCCCCGCGCTGTACACCTCGGGCAGCGGCAGCTTCACGAGATCGAGGACCGACTCGATGCCGTTCTCGGCGAGGTTGGCCTTGTCGGCCTTCTCCGAGGAGAAGCTCACGGCCTTGCCCGGCGCCAGCGCGAGGCCTTTGCCGAGGAGCCCGCGCAGCTTGTCCTTGGCGGTGACGACCGCGACTTTGGCGCCCGCGCCCTGCAACGCCGCGAGGATGGTGCCGACCCGCAGGAACTTCGGATCGTTCATCATCACTTCGGTGTGCGAGTCGCGATCGAAGAAATAGTTTCCGCAGATGCCGTGCACCGACGGCGCCGCGCCGGTGACGATCGAGAGATTGTTGGGATTGGTGAAGCTCGGCACGACGCAATCGGCGAGCCGGTTGGTGCCTTGCGCCAACACGCGCTGGAACCACGGCGCCGTGCCGGCTGCCACGGCCTTCTCGATGTAGCCGGGCTCGGAGCCGTCGACGCAGACGACGACCGTCGGCCGCTCGGGCGCGCGATAGCTGCGGCCGTTCACCGTCACCGTGGGCGTGGGCTTGCCGTACATCAGGCGGCCTCGGCGGGCGCGAGGCGGCGCACGTTCATCGCGGCGAGAATCTCGCCGACCGCCGCCACCGCGCCGCGCATGTGCTCGGCATTGAGCCGGCCGATGCAGCCGATGCGGAAGCTCTCGGCGACGGTGAGCTTGCCGGGATAGATGACGTAGCCTCGCTCTTTCAGCGCGTCGTAGAAGGCCTGGAACTTGAAGTTGGGGTCTTCGGGCATGCGGAACGTGACGATGATCGGCGCCTGCAGCTTCTCCGGCAGCAGGGTCTGGAAGCCGAGCGCCTTCATGCCGCCGACGAGGATGCGGCAGTTTTCGGCGTAGCGCCCGCCGCGGCCCTTCTGCCCGCCTTCGGCCAGGAATTCTTCGATCGCGCGATGCAGCGAGACGATGACGTGGATCGGCGGCGTGAACCGGTATTGCCCGGTCTTCTCGAGCGCATGCCATTGGTCGTGAAGGTCGAGGACGAGCGTCGTGGCGTTGCCCTTGGCCTCTTCGAGCGCCGCGATGCGCGAGATCACGAAGCCCAGGCCCGGCACGCCTTCCAGGCACTTGTTGCTGGAGGCCGCGAGCGCGTCGAATTTGAGCTTCGCCGCGTCGACCGGCAGCGCACCGAACGCGCTCATCGAGTCGACGAGGAGACGGCGGCCCCGACGCGCCGTAATCGCGGCGATTTCTTCGAGCGGGTTCAGGATGCCGCTCGTCGTTTCGCAATGGACCGCGAAGACGTGCGTGATCGCCTTGTCGGAAGCGAGCGCCGCCTCGAGCTTGGCGAGATCGGGCGGCTTGTCCTCCGCGGTCTCGTGCACGAGATGCGCGCGGCCGGCGATGGCGCAGATCTTGGCGGCGCGATGGCCATAGGCGCCGTTCACCAGCAGCAGCACCTTGCCATCGCGCGGAACGAACGTCGTCAGCATCGCCTCGACCGCGAACGTACCGCTGCCCTGCATCGGCACGGCGGTGTACGCGCTACCGCCTTTCGCGATGTCGACGAGATTCCGGCGCACCGCGTTGTTGATCGCGATGAAATTTGCGTCGCGCGAACCCCAATCGTGCACCATCGCCGTCTTGACGCTTTTTGAGGTCGTGAGCGGGCCGGGCGTCAGCAGCAAGGGATCGCCGGTTTCGGAGGCGGCGCGAGGCACGGGCATCGGGAATTCCTCGGTTGAAGCCTTTATGCTGCGAGCCCGCCTGCTATAATGCAAATAGATAATAGAAATGTTTCATATAGGGGGCACCGATATGAACTTGACGCAGCTCCGCGCCTTTCACGTCGTGGCGCAGGAGAAGAGCTTCACCAAGGCCGCGCAGTCGGTTCATGTGAGCCAACCGACGCTGTCGGGCCAGGTGAAGGCGCTCGAGGAGACCTATCGCGTGCGCCTGTTCGAGCGGCGCGGGCGCGGCGTCCAGCTGACGGAGCTCGGGCAGAACCTGCACGGCCTCACCCAGCGCCTGTTCACGCTCGAGGGCGAGGCGCAGGCGCTCTTGGCCGGCACCAAGGCGCTGCAGCGGGGCCACCTCCGCGTCGCCGCCGACAGCGCCTACCACGCGATCCCGATCCTCGCGCGCTTGAAGGCGCAATATGGCGGGCTGTCTTTCGCGCTCGGCATCGGCAGCTCGGCCACGGTCTTGAAGCAGTTGCTCGATTACGAAGCCGACGTGGCGGTGCTGGCCAAGCTCACCTCGGACCCGCGCCTCCACACGCTGCAATTCCGGCGCGATCGGCTCATCCTTTTCGTTCCGCGCGCGCATGCTTGGGCGAAGCGGAAGCGCATCAAGCTCGCCGACCTCCAGGACCAAGAGCTCGTGCTGCGCGAGCGCGGCTCGATCACGCGCGAAGTGTTCGAGGAGACGCTGGCCGGCGCGGCCGTCAAGCCCGCCGCCATCATCGAGATCCAGACGCGCGAGGGCGTGCGCGAGGCGGTGGCCGCCGGTTTCGGCATCGGCGTCGTGTTCCAAAGCGAGTTCGGCGAAGGCGAGCGCTTCCGCGCGCTCCATGTCGCCGACGCCGACCTGGCGGTGGCTGAATATGTGATCTGCCTCCAAGAGCGCCGCCGCCTCGCGCTCGTGCGCGCGTTCTTCGACGCGGCGGCCGAGCTGGCGAAGGAAATGAAGAATTGAGCGATCCGCGATGGCCTTATGACCGTCCGCGGAAAATTCGCGTGACGATTTCGAATGTCCGAACGAGGCCGCGACCATGACTGGAGCGAAATTCCACGGCGTTTTCCCCTATCTCGTCTCGCCGGTGAGCGCGTCCGGGGAAGTTCTGGAAGACGTGCTCGCGCGTCTCTGCCACGACCTAATTACGGCCGGCGTCCACGGCCTCACGCCGCTTGGGTCGACCGGCGAATTCGCCTATCTCAACTGGGCGCAACGGCGGCGCGTCGTCGAAATCGTCGTGAAGGCGGCCAACGGGCGCGTTCCGGTCGTAGCCGGCGTGGCGGCGACGACGATCGCCGACGCCGTCCTCCAGGCGCGCGAGATGCAGCGCATCGGCTGCGACGGCATTCTCGCGATCCTCGAAGCCTACTTTCCGATTCCCGATGACGGCGTCTACGCCTACTTCAAGGCGGTGGCGGACGCGGTGACGCTCCCGGTCGTGCTCTACACCAACCCGAATTTCCAGCGCTCGGACCTTTCGCTTCCCGTGATCGAGCGGCTGAGTCGCATTCCCAACATCGGCTACATCAAGGACGCTTCGTCCAACACGGGCCGCCTGCTCTCGATCGTCAACCTGGTCGAAGACCGCATGGCGGTGTTTGCCGCCTCGGCGCATATCCCTGCCTGCGTGATGCTGATCGGCGGCAAGGGGTGGATGGCCGGGCCGGCCTGCATCGTGCCAAAGCAGAGCGTGGAGCTCTACGAGCGGTGCCGGCGCGGTGATTGGGACGGCGCGATGAAGCTGCAGCGGCGCCTCTGGGCCATCAACCAAGCCTTCGCGAAATACAGTCTGGCCGCCTGCGTCAAGGGGGGCCTGGAATTGCAGGGCTACCCGGTCGGCCTGCCGCTTCCGCCGCAGCCGCCGCTCTCGGCTGCCGGCATCGAAGACGTTCGCCGCGCACTGACCGAGCTCGGCGCGCTCTAGGCGCAACCCCAAAATCCCACGGTCCGCGATTTGCCGAAAGCCGCGGCCGAGGCAGCGAAACTGGGCAAAAACCGCCTGTTCTCTTCACCAATCGCAACTATCGGCGATCTCGCGTGGACTCTCAGGCGCTATTGTTATTTTCTATGTAACAAATCTGTAATAAGAATTGGAAGAAAGTCCTGACCCGTGCGTATAGTGCTCGAAAGATACGGGATGTCAGAGGGCTAGGGAGTCCTTTCCCCAGAGTTCTCCACAGGCGCCCGCCGCTTGCGGGCGACCCGGGCCGGAGGCCCGGCGACATGGATAGTACGAGCGTGTTGCTGCAGTTGGTAGGCAGCGTCGCCCTGCTGTTGTGGGGCGTGCGCATGGTGCGCACCGGCATGTCGCGGGCGTTCGGCGCGCTTCTGCGCCGCGCGCTCGCCAACGGCACCAAAACCCGCGTCTCCGCCTTCGGCATGGGCTTGGGCGTCACCGCGCTCCTCCAGAGCAGCACGGCGACCGGGCTCATCGTTTCGTCTTTCGCGGGGCGCAGCCTCATCGCCGGCAGCATGGCGCTCGCGATGATGCTCGGCGCCGACGTGGGCTCGACCTTGGTCGCGCAGTTCTTCTCGATCAAGCACGATTGGATCGCGCCCGCCGCGATCGCCGCCGGCGTCTTCACCTTCCTGGCCGCCAAAGCCGACCGCGTGCGCGCCGCGGCGCGCATCGGCATCGGGCTCGGCCTCATGTTCCTGGCGCTGCAGCTCTTGGCCGGCACCTCGGCGACACTCCGCGACTCGCAGGTGATGGCGACGCTCTTGGGCGCCCTCGCCGGCGAGCCGGTGATCGCGTTCCTCGTCGCCGGGCTCCTCACTTGGCTCGCCCACTCGTCGCTCGCGATCGTGCTGTTCGTGATGGCCCTCGCCGGCATCGGCGCGGTGCCGCTCCCGCTCGCGCTCGCCATGGTGCTCGGCGCCAATGTCGGCGGCGCGGTGGCGCCCTACTTGGCGCAGAGCGTAGGCACGCCGCTGGCGCGCCGGGTTCCGCTCGGCAACATCGTGATGCGCGGCATCGGCGCGCTCGCGTTCCTGCCGCTGCTGACCGTGGCGCTCAATCTCCTGACGCCGCTCGATCCGACCCCGGCGCGCGTGGTCGTGAACTTCCACCTCGTCTTCAACCTCGTCGTGGCCGCGGCCTTCCTGCCGCTCGTCGGCCCGGTGGCCGCGCTGTGCACGCGGCTCCTGCCCGAGCCGCCCACGGTCGACGACCCCGGCAAGCCGCGCTATCTCGACCCCGAGGTGATGGAGGCGCCCGCGGTGGCGCTCTCCTGCGCCGCGCGCGAGACGCTCAACCTCGGCGACCGGGTCGCCGATATGCTGCGCCTCTCGATGGTGGTGTTCGAGAAAGACGACGCCAAGCTCCGCCGCGAGGTGGAACTGGCCGACAACGCCGTCGACCGCCTGCACGAGGCGATCAAGCTCTACCTCGTCCAGGTTTCGCGCCACGAGCACGGCCTCGACATGAGCCGGCGTTACGTCGAGATCCTCTCCTTCGTCACCAACCTCGAGCACATCGGCGACATCATCGACAAGAACCTGATGGAGCTCGCGGCCAAGAAAGCCAAGAACCGCGTCGCCTTCTCGCCCGAGGGCAAGGCGGAGCTTCAGACCTTCCACCGC
>JBKOUH010000431.1:0-6194 GCA_046723285.1 Pseudomonadota bacterium | reverse complement strand
GGTCGTGCCCGATGTGTAGAGAAGATACCAGACGCGATCCGCTGGCCACGCGGTCTGGCACGAGGCGGGCGTAGCACCGGCGAGCGCGGCCTCGTAGTCGCCACGGCCGAGCAGCTTGATGCCGAGCGCCCCGGCTAGTTCGCGCGCTACGGGCTCGTGCTCGGCATCAGCCAGCAGCAGCTTCGGCGCGCAATCCTTGAGAATCGGCAACAATTCGGGCACCGGCTGGCGCCAATTGAGCGGGACCAAGACCGCCCCAGCGCGGCCGCAGGCGAGCAGGATCTCGAAGAATGCGATGTCGTTGTGCGACAGGATCGCCACGCGATTGCCCGCCGCGACGCCTTGCGCTTCAAGAACCGACACGCAGCGCGCGACGCGCGCGTCGAATTCGGCGAAGGTGCAGGCGCGGCCGCTCTCGATCTCGGTGAGGGCGGTGTGGTCCGGCGTGAGCGCCGCGCGCTTGGCGGCGATGTCGAAGACGGTATTCACGGGAGCCTCGTGGCTCTATTTGGCGAGCCCGTGGGCGATCATGTCCATCGCGGCGTCGACCACGGGCTCGAGCGGGGCTTTGGCGTCCATGAGCGCATAGCGCTGGCCGAGATAGACCGCCATGCCCATCAGCGACCAGGCGCGCACCTCGCCGTTGCCGGGGCGGATCTGGTTGCGGCGCTCGGCACTGGCGAGCGCGGCGCGGTAGGCGCGCGCGAAATCGGTGTAGTACTTGCGATACACCTTGGCGTCGACGAATTGCGACACCTCGACGACGCGATAGTGATCGGGATTGCGGCGGATGAATTCGAGGAAGGCCTTCAGGCCGCGGCGCTCGGCGTCGAGCCGGTCCCTGGCGCCTTCGGTGCGCTCGGTCAGGTGCCGGCGCAGCGTGCGCCCCATGTGGAGTACGAGCTCGCGCAGCACGTCTTCCTTGCTGCGGAAGTAGATGTAGAACGTGCCCTGGCCGACGCCGGCCTCGGCCGTGATCGAGCTCACCGAGGTATCGGCAAAGCCGCGGCGGCCGATCTCGCGCCGCGCGGCGTCGAGGAGCTTCCGGCGCGTGATCTCGCCGCGCCCGGTCTTCGGCAGTGGCAGAAGCCGCCGGCGTCCGCTCATGGCAAAGGTGAACCGATCGTCATGTTAGCACCGAAATACTCCCAAGCCTCCCGGCTGACAACGCTCATTTCGTTCCGCCTTGACGGGCTCGGATGCGCGACGCTATGCTTACATGAAACATGAATCAACTGTCATGTTCTAGGGGTCATGACAGAAACGGAAAGGCGCAAAGGAGGAAACATGCAGCGCAAGATCACGGCATCCCTCGCGATCGCGGGTCTCGCGACGTTCGCGGGCGCGGCGGCGGCGGAGGACATCCGCATCACCGCCATCTACAGCAAGACCGGGCCGCTCGAGGCCTACGCCAAGCAGACCGAGGCCGGGTTCGCGATGGGCCTCGAATATGCGACCGACGGCAAGATGGAGATCAACGGGCGCAAGATCAAAGTCGTCTGGAAGGACGACCAGCTGAAGCCCGACATCGCCAAATCGCTGCTCGAGCAGGCCTATGGCGACGACAAGGCCGACATCGCGGTCGGCCCCACGTTCTCGGGCTCGGCGCTGGCGATGCTGCCGGTCGCGGCCGAATACAAGCGGATCCTGCTCATCGAGCCCGCCGTCGCCGACAATATCACCGGCGACAAGTGGAACCGCTACGTGTTCCGCACCGGGCGCAACTCGACCCAGGACGCCATCTCCAACGCGCTAGCGCTCTGCGGACCCGACACGTCGATCGCGACGCTGGCGCAGGACTACGCGTTCGGCAAAGAGGGCGTGGCGGCGTTCGAGGAGGCCCTCGAGAAGGCCAAGTGCGGCGCCACGATCGTGCACAAGGAATTCGCGCCGGTGCAGGCCACGGACTTCACCGCATCGGCGCAACGCATGTTCGATGCGTTGAAGGACAAGAAGGGCCGGAAGTTCATCGCCATCTACTGGGCGGGCCCCAATCCGCTGGCGAAGATCGCCGACCTGAAGCCCGAGCGCTTCGGCATCTCGTTGGCGCCCGGCGGTAACATTCTCCCGGTGATGAAGTCCTACAAGCCCTATCCCGGCATGGAAGGCGGCATCTACTATTACTACGCTTTCCCGAAGAACAAGATGAACGACTGGCTTGTCGCCGAGCACAAGAAGCGCTTCAACGGCGCGCCGCCCGATTTCTTCACGGCGGGCGGCATGAGCGCGGCGATGGCCGTCGTTGAGGCCATCAAGAAGGCCGGCGGCACCGACACCGAGAAGCTCATCGCCGCGATGGAAGGCATGTCATTCGAAACGCCAAAGGGCACGATGACCTTCCGCAAGGAAGACCATCAGGCGATGCAGGTCATGTATCACTTCCGGGTCAAGAAGGACTGGGCGAACGATTTCGACATGCTGGATCTCGTGCGCGAGATTCCTGCGGCCGACATCCACGTCCCGATCCGCAACAAGCGCTAAGGGGCCGCGGGCGGCGAGGAAAGATCCTTCGCCGCCCGCCGACTCGCAATGGCGGCCGCCTCTGCCTCCGCGGAAGCTGAGCATCCTGTTCTCGAGACGCGCGATCTCACGATCCGCTTCGGCGGACACGTCGCCGTCGACGGCGTCTCCTGCGCGTTCCGGCCGGGCACGCTCACCGCGATCGTCGGCCCTAACGGCGCCGGCAAGACCACGTATTTCAATCTGATCTCGGGCCAGCTGCGCGCCACCGCGGGCACGGTGTCGCTGTTCGGGGAAGACATCACGCGCCTGCCGGCGCCCGAGCGCACGCGGCGCGGCTTGGGCCGCGCGTTCCAGCTCACCAATCTCTTCCCCAATCTCTCGGTGCTCGAGAACGTGCGGCTCGTCGTGCAGAGCCGCGCGCGCCTCGGCCTCAATCTCTGGTCGATGTGGTCGGCGCATCGCGAGCTGGTCGAGAAGGCCGAGCGCATCCTGCACCGCGCCGCGCTCTCGACGCGGGTGAATGACATAGCGGGATCTCTTCCGCACGGCGATCAGCGGAAGCTCGAAGTCGCGATCCTCTTGGCGCTCGAGCCCGATATCTTCATGTTCGACGAACCCACCGCCGGCATGAGCATCGACGAGGTGCCGGTGATTCTCGACTTGATCCAGCACATCAAGGCGCAGGGCGACAAGACGATCCTGCTCGTCGAGCACAAGATGGACGTGGTGCGCTCGCTCGCCGACCGCATCATCGTGCTGCACAACGGCGCGCTCGTCGCCGACGGCGCGCCGGCCGAGGTGATTGCCTCGCCGGTGGTGCAGCAGGCCTATCTCGGCCTCGGCGCCGAAGACGGGGCGGAGGCCTCGTGATGGCCGAGCCGCTGCTGACCCTCGCCGGCGTCAACACCAAGATCGGGCGCTATCACATCCTGCACGGCGTCGACTTCGCGGTGCCGAAGGGCGGCATCACCATGCTGTTGGGCCGGAACGGGGCGGGGAAGACGACGACGCTCAGGACGATCATGGGCCTCTGGCGCGCGGCCGAGGGGCGCATCCTGTTCGAAGGCACCGACCTCACCAAGCTCGCGACGCCCGAAATCGCGCGGCTCGGCATCGCCTACGTGCCCGAGAACATGGGCATCTTCGCCGATCTGACCGTGCGCGAGAACCTCGTGCTCGCCACGCGCGAGCGCGCCCCCGACGCGCGGCGCCTCCAGTGGATCTTCGGGCTCTTTCCCGCGCTCGAGAAATTCTATGCGCTCGCGGCCGGCGCGCTTTCCGGCGGGCAGAAGCAGATGCTTTCGATCGCGCGCGCGATCATCGAGCCGCGGAAGCTCATCCTCGTCGACGAGCCGACCAAGGGCCTGGCGCCGTCGATCATCCGCAACATGATCGCCGCGTTCAAAGAGCTCAAACAGACCGAGACGACGATTCTACTAGTAGAGCAGAACTTCATGTTCGCCGAGAGCCTCGGCGACGGCGTCGCGGTCATGGACGACGGCAAGATCCGCCACGCCGGCGCGATGAAGGCGCTCGCTGCCGACCGCGACCTGCAGCAGCGCCTGCTCGGTCTCCATCTGGACGCGCATCAATGACCGCAATCCCCGCAACGAAAGCCGCGGTGCTGCCCAAGCTGCAGCGCGATTGGCTGCCGGTGCTGCTGGTGCCGATCGTGGCGATCGTGGCCTTCCCGCTGATCGGTAATTTCTCGGGCTGGCTCACGCTCACCGTCGCCGGGCTCGCGATGGGCATGATGATCTTCATCATGGCGTCGGGCCTCACGCTCGTCTTCGGCTTGATGGACGTGCTCAATTTCGGCCACGGCGTGTTCATTTCGATCGGCGCGTTCGCCGTGACGCTCGTGGTGGTGCCGCTCGCCACGATGGTGCAGGCCGATTCGGTGTTGGCCAACGTCGCTGTGTTGTTGCTCTGTGCCGTGGTCGCGATGACGCTGACCGGGGCGCTCGGCTGGGCCTTCGAGCGCGCGATCGTGCGCCCGGTCTACGGCCAGCACCTGAAGCAGATCCTGGTCACGATGGGCGGCATGATCGTGGCCGAGCAGCTAATCCACGTGATCTGGGGCGCCGATCCCATCTCGGTGCCGCCTCCCGAAGCGTTTCGCGGTTCGGTGCTGATCGGCGACGCGGCGATCGAGCGTTATCGCATTCTCGCGGTCGCGGTCGGCCTAGCGGTCTTCGTCGCGATGCTGCTGGTGCTGAACCGCACCAAGATCGGGCTGCTGATCCGCGCCGGCGTCGAGAACGGCGAGATGGTGGAGGCGCTGGGCTACCGTATCCGCCAGCTCTTCGTCGGCGTCTTCGTCGCCGGCTCGGCGCTGGCCGGTTTGGGCGGCGTGATGTGGGCATTCTACCGCCAGACGTTGACGCCCGGCATGGGCATGGAGGTGATGGTTCTCATCTTCATCGTCATTATCATCGGCGGCTTGGGCTCGGTCGGGGGCTGCTTCTTGGGCTCGCTGCTGGTGGCGCTGGTTGCCAACTACACCGGCTTCCTTGCACCCAAAGTGGCGCTCGGCTCCAACATCCTGCTGATGGTGCTGATTCTGATGTGGCGCCCGCAAGGTCTCTATCCCGTGGCCAAACGCTGATGCTGACTTCGCTCCTTTCCGGCGACTTCCCGCGCTCGCGCGCGCTGACAGCGATCCTGCTCGCGATCTTCGCGCTGCTGGCGCTGACGCCGTTCCTGTTCCCGGGCACGCAGCCGCTCAATGTCGCGGCGAAGATCTGCTATTTCATCGTGCTCGTTGCCTCCTACGATCTCTTGCTCGGCTACACCGGCATCGTGTCCTTCGCGCACACGATGTTCTTCGGCATCGGCGGCTACGGCGTGGGACTCGCGCTCTATAGCTGGGGCGCCGATTGGGGCGCGGTCGCGGCCGGCGTCGTGATCGCGCTCGTCCTCTCGATCGCCCTGTCGCTCGTGATCGGCCTCGTCTCGCTGCGCGTGCGCACGATCTTCTTCGCGATGATCACGCTCGCCGTGGCCTCGGCCTTCTTGATCCTCGCCTCGCAGCTCTCGAATCTCACCGGCGGCGAGGACGGACGCAGCTTCAGCGTGCCGGCCTTGCTGCGGCCGAGCTTCCGCCTGTTCGAGGGTCAGGTGTTCGGCGTCGCCGTCACCGGCCGCATCATCGTCTACTATCTCGTCTTCCTCGTCTCGCTCGCGCTGTTCCTGACGATGATTCGCATCGTGAACTCGCCGTTCGGCCGCGTGCTGCAGGCGATCCGCGAGAACACGTTCCGCGCCGAGGCGATCGGCTATCGCACGGTGGTCTACCGCACCATCGCGAACTGCCTCGGCGCCGGCATGGCGACGATGGCGGGCGCGCTGATGGCGCTCTGGCTGCGCTACATCGGGCCCGAGACGTCGCTCTCGTTCTCGATCATGATCGACATCCTTTTGATGGTCGTGATCGGCGGCATGGGCACGATGTATGGCGCGGTCTGCGGTGCAACGCTCTTCGTGCTGGCGCAGAGCTACCTGCAGAAGTTGATGGGTACGGCGTCGAAGGCGACCGAGGCGGTCCCGCTGCTGTCGAGCCTCTTGCATCCGGACCGCTGGCTCTTGGTGCTTGGTCTGCTGTTCGTGCTCAGCGTCTACTTCTTTCCGACCGGCATCGTCGGCAAGCTGCGCGAGATGAGCGCCGCGCGTCTGCGCAAGCGCAAGACAGACGGCTGACGGAGCATCCGCGTCGGGGACGACGCCTGGAG
>JBKOUH010000164.1:0-3992 GCA_046723285.1 Pseudomonadota bacterium | reverse complement strand
GATGAGGGCCGCGCGCTCGGCGAAGCTCATCTTGCGCAGCGCCGGGCCGCCCGCGCGCCGCGCATGCTCGAGCGCCGCCTTGTAATCGACGCCGTCGGTCGAGGCGCGCGCGAGCTCCTCGCCGGTGACGGGATCCGTGAGCGCCGCCCCGGCGCCCCTGCCCTCGGTCCACTGGCCGGAGACGAAATTCTTGAGTTTCATGGGATCTCCCTTCCTGCGGTCTTCTCGCCGCCAACTCTAATTGTCGTCCCCGCGAAAGCGGGGACCCCTCTCTCTCCGGCGGCAGAGCCTACATGGTCAGCGTCGCGGCGGCGGCACCATGGGTCCCCGCTTTCGAGGAGACGACAGGGTGGGTTGTTGTTTGCGCTACGCGGCCTCGGCCCGCGCCGCGGCGCAGAGCTTGGCCCAGTCTTTCACCCACTTCACGCCCTCGTCTTCCGGCACGGTGCCGGCGCTGGCGTCGTGGGTGAAGATCGTGCCGATGCGGTGCGCGCCGCAGTCCTCGAGGATCTTGTCGAATTTCTTGCCGCCGAAATTGAACGTCTCGGCATAGGTGCGGTCGCCGAGCGAGAACACGCCGTAGCGCACGTGCTTCAGGTCCGGCTTCTTGGCGCAAAGGTCGTTGTAGAGGTTCATCGCGTTGTCGGGCACGTCGCCCTGGCCGTAGGTCGAGCTCACGACGAGATAGAGCCCGGCGGGCGCCAGCACGCCGGCATCGAGGCCGTCCATCGGCTTCACGGTCACCTCGAAGCCGGCCTCGCCGAGCGCGTCGCTCATCTCCTCGGCGACCATTTCGGCCGTGCCGGTCATGGTTCCGACCAGGATCGTGAGCTTTTCGGCCACGCAGAGCCTCCGTCACCGTCACAAAATGCGCGCCTCTGATAGCCCGGGCGCCGGGGCCGTCCTAGCGAAGTTTCGCCGCTCTTGGGTAAGGCAGCCGGAAGATAATGCATGTTTCTCTTGCTGACAAGCATTATATTGCAGATAGTCCCTGCAACGATGCATTCCCCTCGAGGGACCGATGTCCGATACGCGTGTCCTCCCCGCTCCGCTCCCTGCCCCCGCCGCCGCCAAGCGCGGACGGCGGCGCGACGGCGCGCCGTGCGCCGCCGAATTCCACGCCGATTATCTCTCGCTGTTGGGCGAACGCGTGCGCGCGGCGCGCGTCCGGCGCGGCATGACGCGGAAGATCTTGGCGCACGATTCCGGCGTCTCCGAACGCTATCTCGCGCAGCTCGAGGCGGGCCAGGGCAACATCTCGATCGCGCTGCTGCGCCAGGTGGCCGAGGCGATGAGCCTGCCGCTGGGCGAACTCGTGCGCGAGGGCGCCGAGCGGCCGATCGAGTTGACGCTGCTGATCCAGCGGCTCGAGCGCCTGGCGCCCGAGCAGCTCGCCGAGGCCGGCAAGCTTTTGACCAAGCATTTCGGGCTCGAACGCGGCGCGCACCGGCACGACCGCATCGCGTTGATCGGCCTGCGCGGCGCCGGCAAGAGCACGCTCGGCAAGAAGCTCGCGGCCGCGCTCAACCGCCCGTTCATCGAGATGGCGGACGAGATCCAGTCCGTCGCCGGCATGAGCATGGATCAGATCTTCGATCTCTCGGGCCAGGCCGGCTATCGCCGCTACGAGAAGCGCGCGCTGGAGCGCGTGCTCGAGCGCAACGAACACTTCGTCGCCGCCACCGGCGGCAGCATCGTCTCCGAGGCGGCCACCTACGACCTGCTCCTGAACTCCTGCTACACGGTGTGGATCAAGGCCGCGCCCGAGGAGCACATGGCACGCGTTGTGGCGCAAGGCGACATGCGGCCCATGGAAGGCAATGCCGAGGCGATGGACGACCTCCGCCAGATCCTGGCCGAGCGCGAGGCCCTCTATGCGCGCGCCGACGCCAGCTTCGATACCGCCGGGCGCACCATCGACGGCGCTTTTTCCCAACTGCTTCAGCTTATTAAGAAGAATCTACGCCAATCAGCAAAATAATGCTTGCTCGATTCTGAAAATGCATTATATTGCATATCACTCGCGGAGGAAATCATGGCGGCCATCGAAAACATCCTGACCTTCGAGCGCGACCCCGAAAGCTACAAGCATTGGAAGGTCGCCTATGACGGCGCCACGGCGAAGATCGCGCTCGATGTGAAGGAGGATGGCGGGCTCCGACCCGGCTATCGCCTGAAGCTCAATTCCTACGATCTCGGCGTCGACATCGAGCTGCACGACATTTTGCAGCGCATGCGCTTCGAGCATCCCGAAGTGCGCGTGATCGTTTTGACCAGCGCCAAGGACCGCGTGTTCTGCGCCGGCGCCAATATCAACATGCTCGCCACGTCTACACATGGCTGGAAGGTGAATTTCTGCAAATTCACCAACGAGACGCGGAACAGCATCGAGGACATGAGCCGCAACTCAGGCATCAAGTCGGTCGCCGCCGTGAACGGCGCCTGCGCCGGCGGCGGCTACGAGATGGCGCTCGCCTGCGACGAGATCCTGATGGTCAACGACCGCTCGTCGACCGTCAGCTTGCCCGAAGTTCCGTTGCTCGGCGTGCTGCCGGGCACCGGCGGCCTCACGCGCGTCACCGACAAGCGCAAGGTGCGCCGCGATCTCGCCGATGTGTTCTGCACGACCTCCGAGGGCGTGCGCGCCGAGCGCGCCAAGGAGTGGAAGCTCATCGACGACTTTGCCCCGCCGGCGGAATTCGAAGCGCTCGTCAGGCGCCGCGCCGAGGCGCTCGCCAAGACCTCGGACCGCCCCCGGAGCGCCAAGCCGGTGAAGCTGCCGCCGCTCGACCGCAAGATGGACGACAGCGGCTACCACTACGAATTCGTGGACGTGACGCTCGATTCGGCCGCGCGCACCGCGACGATCACGGTGAAGGCGCCCGTGGGCGCCGAACCCGCCGACCCCGCCGCCATCGCCGCCAGGGGCGCCGAATGGTGGGCGCTGCGCATGACGCGCGAGCTCGACGATGCGATCCTGATGCTGCGCGTCAACAATGCCGCGGTCGGCACGATCATCTTGAAGACCGCGGGCAGTGCCGAGAAAGTCCTGGCCGTGGGCCAGGTGCTGATCCGCCACCGCAACGACTGGTTCGTGCGCGAGACCACGAATTTCCTGCGCCGCACGTTGCAGCGCCTCGACGTTTCCTCGCGCAGCCTGTTCGCGATCATCGACAAGGGCTCGTGCTTCGCGGGGCCGCTCGCCGAGCTGTTCCTCGCCGCCGACCGCTCCTACATGCTCGACGACACCGAGGACGCGGCCAACACGCCGAAGCTCGTGCTCGACGAGACGAATTTCGGCCTCTTCATCATGAACAACGGCGCGAGCCGCATCGCCGCGCATTTCCAGGGCGATGAGCTTGCGCTCGACAAGGCCAAGGGCCGCATCGGCGACACGCTCGACGCCAAGGCCGCCAAGGAAATCGGCCTGGTCACCTTCACGCCCGACGAGCTCGACTGGGTAGACGAGGTGCGCATCGCGATCGAGGAGCGCGCGAGCCTCTCGCCCGACGCGCTCACCGGCATGGAAGCCAGCCTCCGCTTCGGCGGCAAGGAGACGATGGAGACGAAAGTCTTCGGCCGCCTCACCGCCTGGCAGAACTGGATCTTCATCCGCCCCAACGCCGTCGGCGAGCAGGGCGCGCTGAAGCTCTACGGCACCGGCACGAAGCCGAGCTTCAATTGGGAGCGCGTCTGAGCGCGCCGAACAACAACGAACTCGAATCGAGGGAAATCATGGCCATCAATTACACGCAGAAGATCCCGAACAACGTCCACCTCTCCGACGACAAGCAGCTCCAGCGCGCGCTCGAGAAGTGGCAGCCGCACTTCCTCGATTGGTGGAAGGGCATGGGGCCCGAGGGCTTCCAGCAGAAGGACGTGTATCTGCGCACCGCGACTTCGGTCGACGCCAAGGGCTGGGCCAGCTACGGCATGACCAAGATGCCCGACTATCGCTGGGGCATCTTCCTCGCCGACCAGGTGCCGGACCG
>JBKOUH010000030.1:0-3870 GCA_046723285.1 Pseudomonadota bacterium | reverse complement strand
GTGCGACTTCGGCCTCGCTCGTGCCCACGAGCTTGGCGAGGCGCGCATCCGAGAACCCCATGCTCTTCAATTTCGTCCAGCCGTCGCGGTCCATTTGCAGCCCGCTGGCGGACACTTCGGCCTCGGCGCGCACGATGCCGCGGATCTGGCGCAGGAACCAAGGATCGACTTTGCACGCGCCGAAGATCTCGTCGTCCGAAAGTCCGGCGCGCATCGCCTGCGCGATGTGCAGCAGCCGGTCCGGGGTCGGCTTGGCGAGGGCCGCGCGATGCGCGTCGCGCTCGCTCCCGCCGGATTGCGGGGCGCCTTCCGCGGCGCCGGGCACCGCAATCTCGTCGAGGCCGGTCAAGCCGGTCTCCATCGAGCGCAGCGCCTTCTGCAGGCTTTCCTGGAAATTGCGCCCGATCGACATCGCCTCGCCGACCGATTTCATCGCCGTCGTGAGAATGGGGTCGGCGCCCTTGAACTTCTCGAAGGTGAAGCGCGGGATCTTGGTGACGACGTAGTCGATCGTGGGCTCGAACGAGGCTGGTGTCACGCCGGTGATGTCGTTCTGGATCTCGTCGAGCGTGTAGCCGACCGCGAGCCGCGCCGCGACTTTCGCGATCGGGAAGCCCGTGGCCTTGCTGGCGAGCGCCGAGGAGCGCGAGACGCGCGGATTCATCTCGATGATGACCTGGCGGCCCGATTTGGGGTCGACGCCGAACTGCACGTTCGATCCGCCGGTGTCGACGCCGATCTCGCGCAGGCACGCGATCGAGGCGTCGCGCATGATCTGGTATTCCTTGTCGGTCAGCGTCAGCGCGGGCGCCACCGTGATCGAGTCGCCGGTGTGGATGCCCATCGGGTCCACGTTCTCGATCGAGCAGACGATGATGCAATTGTCCTTGCGGTCGCGCACCACCTCCATCTCGAATTCCTTCCAGCCCAGCACCGACTCCTCGATGAGCGTGGTGCCGACCGGCGAGGCGCGCAGCGCGCGCGTCACGATCTCGCGGAATTCGTCCTTGTTGTAGGCGATGCCGCCGCCGGTGCCGCCCAACGTGAACGAGGGGCGGATGATCGCGGGCAGGCCGACATACTCCAACGCGAACTCGGCATCGGCGAGCGAGCTCGCCATGCGGCTCCGCGGGCAATCAAGCCCGATCTTCTCCATCGCCTCGCGGAACTTGAGGCGGTCCTCGGCCTTCTCGATCGCGTCGCGGCGCGCGCCGATGAGCTCGATGCCGAGCGCGTCGAGCGTGCCCTTGGCGGCGAGCGCCATCGCGGTGTTGAGCGCGGTCTGCCCGCCCATCGTGGGCAGCATCACGAGCTTGTCGGAGGGCCGGCCTTTCCGCTCGCGCTCGATGATCTTGGCGACGGTCTCGGGCGTGATCGGCTCGATGTAGGTGGCGTCGGCCAAGCCCGGATCGGTCATGATCGTGGCCGGGTTGGAATTGACGAGGACGACGCGATAGCCCTCGTCCTTCAACGTCTTCACCGCCTGCGTGCCCGAATAATCGAACTCGCACGCCTGCCCAATGATGATCGGCCCCGCGCCGATGATCAGGATGCTGTCGATGTCAGTGCGCTTGGGCATACGGGTGAAGGAACGTGAACAGGGAGGCGGGGAGGCGAGGAGAAAAAAAGCTCACTTCTTCTTCGGCTCCATCAAGCCGATGAAGCGCTGGAACAGATAGTGGCTGTCCTTGGGACCCGGCGACGCTTCGGGGTGGTATTGGACGGAGAAGATCGGCTTGCCTTCGACCTTCAAGCCTTCGAGCGAATGATCGAACAGCGAGACGTGCGTCGGCTTCACGTTCGCGGGGAGCGAGGCGGGGTCGACGATGAAGCCGTGGTTCTGCGACGTGATCTCGACCTTGCCGGTTTCCAAATCCTTGACCGGATGATTTGCGCCGCGGTGGCCGCGATCCATCTTCTTGGTCTTGCCGCCGAGTGCCAATCCCAGCAGCTGATGCCCGAGGCAGATGCCGAAGATCGGGAGATCGAACTTGATGAGCTGCTTCAGCACCGGCACCGCGTAAGTGCCGGTGGCGGCGGGGTCGCCGGGGCCGTTCGAGAGGAACACGCCGTCGGGCTGGTGGCGGAGAATTTCTTCGGCGGTGGCCGTCGCGGGCACGACCGTCACGGCGCAGCCGGCGTCAGCCAGGCAGCGCAGGATGTTGCGCTTGGCGCCGTAATCGACGGCGACGACCTTATACTTCGGCGCCGTCTGCTTGCCGTAGCCGTGGCCGAACTTCCAGCGCGTCTCGTCCCAGGTGTAGGTCTGGCGGCAGGTGACCTTGATCGCGAGATCCATGCCCTCGAGGCCGGGCCAGGCGCGCGCATTGGCGAAGAGGTCGTCGAGGTCGAACTTCTTCGCGGGATCGTAGCGCAGCACGCCGTTGGGCGGGCCCAGATCGCGGATGCGGCGCGTGATGCGGCGCGTGTCGACGCCGACGAGCGCCGGGAGATCGTGGCGCTTCAGCCACTCGCCGAGGTGCTGCGCAGCGCGATAGTTGGACGGATCAGTGATATCGGCGCGCAGCACGCAGCCGAGCGTCGCCGGCGTGACCGTCTCGATATCCTCGGGATTGGTGCCGACATTGCCGATGTGCGGAAAGGTGAAGTTGATGATCTGCCCGGCGTAAGAGGGATCGGTCAGAATCTCCTGATAGCCGGTCATCGATGTGTTGAAGCACACTTCGCCGACGACGGTGCCCGGCGCGCCGGCGCCCTTGCCCCAGAACACGCTGCCGTCGGCGAGGAACAGCCCAGCGTCGGCCCAATCCGGGCGCGCCAAAATTGGCGCCGCCGGCTCGTTGGAGCCTTGCGGCGCAGCTTGGGCGATGGGCGTCGCCATTCGGGAAGAGACCTTCTTGGGCTGAGGCCGGCGCCCACCAACGGCGCCGCGGCCGGGCGGAGATTTAGGTATTTTCGGCGCGAGCGTCAACCGCGCGGCGAACGGCAAATCCGCCGCAGGGTCAACGGGATGGGGACATCTCGGCGCCCGCGTCAGGCCGCTTCGAGGCCGCGCAGGATGGCTTCCGCCGCGCGCTTCCCGTTATGCATCGCCCAGCCGAGCGGCGTTCCGTTCCAAAGCGTGTCGCGCATGTCGGTGCGCGCGCCCGCGGCCAGCAGCAGCTTCATCATCGGAAGGTTCCCATCGAGCGCCGCTTGATGCAGCGGCGTGCTGTGCGCGTGCACGGGCAGAAACGCGTTGGGATCGGCGCCGGCGTCGAGGCAGAGCCGCGCCGCCTCGACCTCGCCGTTGATGACCGCCATGCCGAGCGCTTGACGGCGCTCCTCCGGCGGCGCGGCCGCGAGCAGCGGCGCAAGCTCGCGTTGACGCCCGAGCGCCGCGGCAATCGGTGCGGTGAGGGGAAAGCCGCGCACCAGCAACGCTTCGATCGGCTGCCGTTCCTTGTGGCCGAGCGTCGCGAGGATCGACCGCGGCGTCGGCGTCGCGCCCGCATCGATGAGCAGCGAGAGCAGCGGCACTTGCAGCCGCTCGGCGCGCGCCGCGCTGCCGCTCATCACCAGCTCCAGCGTGTAGTCGAGATCGGGCTTCGCGGCGCCGCGCGCGATCATCGTCCGCGCGACTTCGACGATGTTGCGCGGCATCGGCTGCATCAGGATCGGATTGTTGGCGACGAACCAGACGAGCTTGGGATCGCGGAAATAGTCGCGCGGATAGCAATCCGGCTCGATCGCGCGCTCATGGAGCAGGCGCGGATGCGCATCGAGGATGTACGTCAGCGCCGCGACATCGCCGCGATGGATGGCGCCGACGGCCTCGCGGAACAACGGATCGCGGATCACCGGGCGATCGAGCAGCTCGACGATGGCGGCCTTGTCGGCGGCGTTGCCTGCACGCGCATAGTCGAGCGC
>JBKOUH010000275.1:0-13428 GCA_046723285.1 Pseudomonadota bacterium | reverse complement strand
AGCGTCATGAACCGGAGCGAGCGGTAGCCCATCGCGAGGATGACGGTGGCGAGGCACCCCAGCGCCGCCGCGTCGGTCGGCGAAGCGATGCCGGCGAACATCGTGCCCATCACCACGACGAAGATCAGGAACAGCGGCACGACGTATTTGAAGAACGGCACCCAGCGCTCGCGCAGCGTGAACTGCTTCACCTCGTAGGCCGGCGCCAGCGCCGGGTTGGCGCGGCAGCGCAGCACGATATAGGCGAGGAACAGCGCGCTCATGATGAGGCCGGGCAGGATGCCGGCGATCAGAAGGTCGGCGACCGAGATCTTGACCTTGCTGACGCCGCTCGCGAGCGTCGCCAGCAGCACGGTCAAGGCTGAGGGCGGGATCAGCATGTCGACGCCGCCGATGGCCATGATCGGGCCCATCGCCATGGTCGGGTGGTAGCCGCGCTTCAGCATGTCGGGCAGCAGCGCCTGGCCGAGCATGGCCGTGGTGGCGATGGTCGAACCCGAGAGCGCCGAGAAGACCGTGCCGCCGGTGACGGCCACGACCGAAAGCCGGCCGGGCACGCGCGTGATGAGCCGGTCGATCGCGTCGACGGCGCGGAACGCGACGCCGGTCTGCAGCAGGATCTCGCCCATCAGCAGGAACAGCGGGATCGGCGCCAGATTGAAGTTGGCGATCGAAGCCATCGAGCCGCGCATCAGCGAGATGAGGCCGGCGGAGCCGCCGAGGAAGATCAGCGCGCCGGCGATGTTCGCGAGTAGGAACGCGAACGCGACCGGCAGGCCGAGCGCCATGAAGGCGCAAATCATCCCCAGCATGAGGACGAGGGCGGAGATCCAGTCCATGGGTCAGATGCTGGCGCGGTTGGCGGGGTTGAATTCGTCGGAGACGACGCCGCGCACGCGCGCGATGCGGAGGACGAATTCGACCGCGAGCAGCACGCCCGAGATCGGTATCGGCAGCAGCAGCAGCCACTCGTCGAAGTTCCAGGTCTTGCGCGCGACCAGGTTCGTGTTCCAGGCGTCGAGCACCGCGAGCGCGCCGTAGTAGACGAGCACCAGCGAGATCGCGCAGCCGACCGTGTCGACGAGCCGCTCCATCCTGACCGCGAGCTTCTTCGGCAAGGTCACGAGCAGCACGTCGACGCGCACGTGGCTGCCCTGCCGCAGCACCCAGGGCGCCGCCAGGAACGTGCCGGCATACATCGCGTATTCGGTCAGCTCGATGAGCCAGGGCAGCGAGCCGAGGCGGAAATTGCGGATCCCGATGTCGACGCACATCAGGAAGATGAGCGCCCCCAGCGCCAGCGCGAACACGGTGCAGAAGAATTCGAGCACGCGCGCGAAGAGTTTGAGGAGGAGGGACGCCATGCGTTCCTACCTGAACCGATCGTCATCCCGACCGGAGCATGGCGCTCTTGCGCCGTGCGGAGTGGAGGGATCGTGGGCCAACTGCCGCACGATCCCTCCACTTCGCGGCGGCGCCAAGAAGCGCGTCCGCTCCGGTCGGGATGACGTTTTGGGAGAGGCGCACGCGCGCTAATTCTTCTTCGTGAAATACTCGCGGAGCTTCGGGCCGTGCTCGGGGCTGGCCTTGATCACCGCTTCCCAGCCGGCGTCGCGCGCGATCTCGAGATACTTCTTCGCGTCGGCGTCGGAGAAGCGCAGCACTTTGATGCCGACCGATTCCTGCTTCTTGCGCTCGGCGTCGTTGGCGGTCTTGTCCGAGGTGTCGGTCTCGATCGCCATCGCGATGTCGGTCAGAAGCTTCCGCTGCGCGTCGTTGAGCTTCTTCTGCCAGACGTCGAGATTGACGAGGATCTGCAGGTCGGCATTGTAGAAGCCGGGATCGACGCGGTACTTCGTCACCTTCTCCCACGAGAAGTCGAAGATGCCGCGCGCCGGCCAGCCATAACCGTCGACCGTATTGCGCTCGAGCATGCTGTAGACGTCGGGCGGCGCCGAGGTGACGGCCGTGCCGCCGAGCTTCTCGACCATCGCGCGGTAGATCGGAGTCACGCGGATCTTGAGGCCCGAGAAATCCGGCGTCTTGATCTCCTTGTTCAGATAGATGTGGAATTCGTCGTAGTTGAAGATGCGCGCCAGATAGTGCGCCTTCATCTTCTCGTTATGGAGCTTCTCGAGATAGGCTATGCCGCCGTTCTTGCGCAGCTCGGCCATGGACACCTCGAGCAGCTTCTGCGCGTCCGCCTCGGGCAGCACGTTGGTGTAGTAGGCGCCGGTGTTGCTGATGATGTCGACGAGGCCGTCGCGGAGATTCTTGCCGACGTCGAAGGTCGGCATCACCTTGGGCGCGCCGCCGAGATAATTGATGCGGATAAGGCCTTTGCCCTTCTCGTTGACCGTTTTCGCAAAGGCTTCGAACTTCGTCGAATAGGCCGTTCCCTCGGGAAAGCCGCTGGCGCCCTTCAGCACGATCTCTTGGGCCGAGGCTGGAACAGCGAACGCGGCCGCCAGCGCGACGCCGGCGGCGAACCGGATCAGCATGGAAGTCCTCCCTCGTTTCGACGAGTGCCGTTGTAGCGCGCCGGGGGCGAAGGGCAAACCGTTAATCGCGCGGGGCGGTTTTCAAGCCCGCTCCGGCGCGGTCTTGCCGGCTACTTCTTCGTCAGCAGCTCTTTGAGCTTCGCGCCGGTCTCGGGGCTCGTCTTCATCACCGCCGCCCAGCCGGCCGACTTGGCGGTGTCGGACCATTTCTTGGCCTCGGCGGGCGGGAGATCGATGGTCTTGATGCCGGCCTCCGCCTGGCGCTTGCGTTCGGCGGCGGCGGCGGCGGCGAAGGCGACGGCAACGGCGGCGAGAGTGATGGTCTTGAGACGGCGGATGCGCTTCCTCCCCATGTTTCTTTGCAGCTTCGTTGCGCCGAGCATAGCGGCGAGGCCCGCCGGGTAAAAAGCCGGCGCTTGCGGTGATTACGTACGTGCGACAGCCGGCGACGGGGCGTTCAGCGCCACACCGGCGTGCGCTCCGCGGCGAAGGCGGCCTTGGCCTCGGCGAAATCGGCGCCCGCGAACACCTCTTTCTGCAGCCGCATGTAGAGCGAGAAGGATTCGCCGAAGCCGAGATCGAAGCTCTGGTTGAGATAGCGCTTGGTCGCGCGGCCCGCTTCGCCCGCGCAAGCGAGGTATTCGCCGAGCAGGCGCTCGAACTCGGCCTCGGCCTTGTCCTCGGGCACGAGATGATCGACGAGGCCGATGCGGTGCGCCTCGGCGCCGTCGATGAGGTTGCCGAGCAGGCACAGCTGCTTCGCGCGCCCGAGCCCGATCTGGCGCGCGAGGCGCCACGGCCCCATGCTCGGGATCAGGCCTTCCTTCACCGCCGGCAAACCGGTCTTGGCCGAGGGCGTCGCGATGCGGATGTCGCAGGCGAGCGCCAGTTGCAGGCCGCCGCCGATGAAATAGCCGTGCAACAGGCAAAGCACGAGCTTGTCCATCGTCTCGAGCCGGTGAAGGAAGCGCTCCCAGGGCTCGAGATAGTCGGGGCCGATCTCGCCCTTGGAGAGCGCCTTCAAGTCGATGCCGGCCGAAAACGCGCGCCCCGTGCCGGCGATGGCGACGACGCGCACCGCCGGATCCGCCTCGATCGCGGCCGCGATCGCGTCCATCTCCAGCACCATGTCGTGCGGCATCGCGTTGAGCGCGTGCGGGCGATGCAGCGTCATGCGCGCCACCTTGCCCTCGACGGCGTAGCGCATGGACTTGTATCTCTCCGTCATCGTTCGCCCGTCCTCCTTCGCGCCTGGATGCGCGCGGGGACGCTAGACAGGCCGCCGTGTCTCCGTCCAATTCAATTTCTCGATGCGGCGCATTAAAAGCGGTGATCGGCGCGCGGCCGCGAAATCGGCTACACCAGGCGCCGAACAGGGAGAAGCGCAATGGATCTCGGCATCAAGGGCGAGCGCGCGCTGGTCTTGGCCGGCACGCAGGGGCTCACCTTCTCGGCGGCGAAATTCCTTCATCAGGCCGGCGTGAAGCTCGCGCTCAACGGCCGCGATCCGGATATCGGCGCCGCCGCGGTGAAGCTGCTCGGGGCGGATGCGACTTACGTCAAGGGCGACGTCGCCGACGCGACGCAAGCCGTCTTCATCCACGAGCGAGCGGTGAAAGCCTTGGGCGGCCCGGTTTCGATCCTCGTCACCAACGCCGGCGGGCCGCCGCCGGGCCAGTTCCTCGAGCACGACGAGGCGGCGTGGCTGAAGGCGCTCGAAACCAACATGCTCTCGGCCCTGCGCATCGCGCGCCTCGTGCTGCCCGAGATGATGGCGCAGCGCTGGGGCCGCATCGTCAACGTCACCTCGTTCTCGGTGCGCGAGCCCTATCCCAACCTCGTGCTCTCGAACGGCGCGCGCGGCGGCTTGACCGGCGCCATGTCGACGATCGCGCGCGAGGTGGCGGCGCACGGCGTCACGATCAACAACGTTCTGCCGGGGTTGATGGACACCGGCGCATTGAAGCGCGTCTACAAGCAGCAATCGCTGCGCCAGAACATAAGCGAAGACGAAGCCAAGCGCCGCATGGCCGAATCGGTGCCGATGAAGCGCTTGGGCGAGGCCGACGATTTCGGCCCCGCCGTCGCGTTTCTCTGCTCGCGCCACGCCGGCTACATCACCGCGCAGAACGTGACGGTGGATGGGGGATTGGTGCGCTCGGTGCTGTAGACGCGCTCAGGCGAGGGAGCTCCAATCGTCCGCTCGCGTTTCGTCGTCGCCGCCGTCAGCCGGGCAACGATCGGCTAGGGAACCTTCCGCGCCTTGACCCAGCGCCGGCGTGATTGTTGGTTCGCGGTGCGCGCGCGGCGGCCGCGGCTGGGCGCCTCAACGCCGAGTTGCGCGCAGTCTTCGTTGGTAAGCTCCTCGGGCGAGAGCGCGCCGTCTGGCGCCGCAGCGTGCGCGGCGGAGCTCTCGGCCTGCGCGATTGCGCCGGGATCGCCGCCCGCATCCGCGGTCGCATCTGCGGCCGCGTCGAGCGCGCGATCGTGGACTTCGCCCGTCGCGAAATTGAGGGCGATCTTGGCGCGGCGGCGGCGTTGGCGGCCGGACTTGCGCGGCGGGGCAGGCATGCCTTCTCAACGCGCCGTCCCGCCAATGCGTTCCGGCGCCGGGATTCGGCCTTGACAATGTTCTTGAAATGTTCTAACGCCACGAGCGCCCCAATTTTGGGGCTCATACGGGCCGCGTTCGGCTTGAGCGCGGCGCGCGCTGTTTGGACAGGTGAATCAACGAGCGGATACGGCGGCGTCATGCGAGCGCCCGCGCCGGCGCGCGTCTGCCGCTACACGGTTACGCATCGGTCGTTCCGAGACGCGATCCCGCGTCGTGCATACGTCTCGTTCGGCACGCGGAGCGGCGACGCGAATAAGCCAACAAAAGCCAAGGTCGGCGGGCCGAAAAGCCAAGAAAAACCAAGGCGGAAAGCCAAGGGTTTCGCGATCCGGCGTCCCGCTCCGCGAGCGGGCGCGCTTGGCGGTCTCCTCCGCCGGCCGGCCGCCCGATGTTTGGAAATGTGTAGCTTTGTTAACGAAAGTTCATGTGCAGACGGGGGGGGCCGGACGTGGCCGAGGCCCGAGCCCCGCGGTCGATGTCGGCGAAAGTAGGTGAAAGTAGGCGAAAGTGGATGGTTTGGGGGAGGGGTCAGTACCGCCGCTTCGTCTTGTGCGAGGTCTTGGTCGAGGCGTGCGCCGATATGAGGCTGTGGCGCGGGCTCGAGGCTTGGCGGATGCGGCGGTCGGACTCGTCGAGCGCGTAGAGCAGCGAGACGTTGGCGTAGCCGTCGGCGCATTGGCCGAGCGCCGCCTGCGCGCGGCGGATCGCGGCGCGGCTCTCGCGGCCGAGCTTGCCGTCGACGTTGAGGTCGCCGTAGCCGCGGCGGTTCAACGCCTCCTGGAGCCGCGCGCGGTCGGCCGAGGCGAGTGCGTCTTCCTCGGGCCAGGCCCGGGTCAGGCGATATTCGCCGCTGCGCATCGTCTCGGCCAGCATCGAGACCGCCATCGCGTATTCGACCAGCGGGTTGTAGTCCATGATCGCGTAGAAGTTCCGCGTCACCATGAAGGCGGGGCCGCCGCAGCCGGCGGGGACGATGATCGCGGATTCGCCGACGTTGCTCGCGAGCTGGGCGCCGTTGGCGTAGGTCACGCGCTGGCCAACCCAGTAGCCGACGTCGCGGCGGTTCTCGATGTCGGCCTCCTCGTAGTTGAACTCGCGCGGGAGGCGCACTTCGAAGATCGCGGAGCCCACACGCGAATCCCAGCGTCCGCGCTGCACTTCGTAGTTGGCGATCGAGGCGAAGACGTCGGGCAGCGAGCCGAAGAGATCGGCGCGCCCGTCGCCGTCGAAATCGACCGCGTTCTGGATGAACGACGTCGGCATGAACTGCGCGTGGCCGAACGCGCCGGCGTAGGAGCCCTTGAAGCCGCGGCGCACCTGGCCGCGGTCGACGAGGATCAGCGCGCCCAGCAGCTCCTCGGTGAAGTACTTCCGCCGGCTCGCGCCGTAGCCGAGATTGGCGAGCGTCTCGACCACGTCGTGATTGCCGAGGAAGCCGCCGAAATTCGTCTCGACGCCCCAGAACGCGACGATGTATTCGGCCGGCACGCCGTAGCGCGCCTCGACGCGCTTCAGCACCGCGCGATGGCGCTCCAGCAGCACGCGGCCCTGCTCCGAGAGCCGCTCGATGCGGTCCTCGACGTATTTCCGCGTCGCGTTCGGCGTGCCCTCGCGATATTCGCCGCGCGGCAGCGCCGCCATTTGCGGATAGAGGCCGGCCGGGAAGCGCTCCATGTCGACGGCCGCGCGCTGGCTCAAGCCGCTCAACGCGGCGAGCCCCGTGCTGCCGACGCCGCAACGCTGCGCGGTGGCGCGGACACGCTGGAGATAATCGTCGAAGCTCGCCGCGCTGTAGATGGCGCCCGCTTCGGCGCGGCAGCGGTTCAACTGCTCGGCCATGGTTCCCGAGAACCGCGCTCCGCCGCCGCAGGCACTCAGCGCGGCCAGCGCAGCCAACGCCGCAACACGTGCGGTCGCAATGCGGGCGAGAGGCGCCGCACGCCGCGCATACCGGTCGATCATGGTGGCCCCCAAGCTTGGCCGGGATAATCCGCCTATCCCCAGGCGGAACCCTTCGTGAATACGAAAAGAATCAACTCTTTATGGATTACGCAAGCGGGAATTGGGGCGTTCCCGCATCAGGGCCTCGGCGTGCGCCGCACCAGCTCCAATAAACCATATTCGGCATAGCCGTCGGCTGGGATCCCGGCCTTCTTTTGGAAGCCGCGGATGGCGTTCCGCGACATCGGGCCCAATTGGCCGTCGATCTTGCCGGGATCGAAGCCCCGCTCGGCCAGGAGCCGCTGCAGCTCCTCCTTTTCGGCGCGACCGAGCTGACGGTCGCCGGTCGGCCAGGCCTTGGCGACCCGCCCGCCGCCCCGGAGCCGCTCGGCAAAGAGGCCCAAGGCCAGCGCGTAGGAGGTGGCGTTGTTGTAGTCGAGCAGCGCGCGGTAGTTCTCTGTCACGAGGAAGGCAGGGCCGCGGTAGCCGGCCGGCAAGAGGATCATGGTGTCGCCGGACCAGGCCGGCAGCGGGCGCCCGTCGGCGCGGACGACGCCGAGCTTCGACCACTCGGCCGCCGGCTGGCGCGCCGTTTCGGACAATTCGTAGGGAAAATTCCCGGGAAGCCGCACCTCGATGCCGAACGCGTCGCCGCCCTTCCAGCCGCCGGTGACGAGATGATTGGCCGTCGAGGCGAAGACGTCGGGCAGGCTCGCCCAGAGATCGCGCTTGCCGTCGCCGTCGAAGTCCACGGCCATCTTGAGGAAGCCGGTCGGCATGAACTGGGTGTGGCCCATGGCGCCGGCCCAGGAGCCCACGAGCTTCTCGAGCGGCACCTCGCCGCTGTCGACCATGCGCAAGGCGGCGACCAACTCGGTCTTCCAGAAATCCTGCCGACGTCCGGCATAGGCGAGCGTCGCCAGCGATTCGATCACGCTGAAGTTGCCGAAATTGGCGCCGAAGCCCGATTCGATGCGCCAAATCGCGACGATGTATTCGGGCGGCACGCCGTAGCGCTCGCGCACGCGCGCGAAGAGCGCCGCGTGTTCCTTGAGCTTCTGGCGCGCATTCTTGAGCGCGTCCTCGGTCACGACGCCGGCGATGTATTCCCAGATCGGCTTCACGAATTCGGGCTGGGCGCTGTCGAGCTCGATCACGCGCGCATTGAAGCGGATCGACGCAAAGGCGCGGTCGAGCGTCGCGGTGCGGATGCCTTGCTGCGCGGCCTCGGCCTTGAACGCGTCGAGCCACGCGCGGAAGCCGGTCTCGTCGGCGGCACGCGCGCCGCTGAACGTCAGCGCCAGCGCCAGCACGGCGCCGATCAGGCGGAGCGGCCGCGCCACGCGCATCATTCCGCCGCGACGCGCGCCGGCGCCGGATTGCGGAACGCGGCCAGCAACTGCGTCTCGTCGCGCTTGGCGGCGGCGAGATTGGCCTCCTTCACATGGCCGTAGCCGCGGATGCGCTCGGGAATGCGCGCGAGATCGACCGCCGCGGCGTGGTTGGCGGGCGAGAGCTTCGCCGCGATCTCGTCCATCAGCGCCTCGTAGTCCGCGGCGAGCTTACGCTCGCCGCGGCGCTCGGCCGTGTAGCCGAAGAGATCGAACGGCGTGCCGCGCAGGAAGCGAAGTTTCGCCAGCAGCTTGAATGCCGTCATCATGCCGCCGCCGTAGCGCCGTTTCTGGAGGTGGCCGGTCGTGGGGTCGCGCGGCGCCACCAGCGGCGGCGCCAGATGGAAGCGCAGCTTGAAATCGCCCTCGAATTGCTCGTTGAGCCGGCGCAAGAACGTCCCGTCGGTATAAAGCCGCGCGACTTCGTATTCGTCCTTGTAGGCCATGAGCTTGAAGAAATTCTGAGCGGCGGCGGCGGCGAGTCCGCTGCGCCCCGGGGCGCGCGCGGTTTCGGCCTTGCGCAGCTTGTCGACCAGGGCGCGATAGCGCCCGGCATAGGCCGCGTTCTGATAGTCGGTCAGGAATTCGGCGCGGCGCGCCACGATCTCGTCGAGCGTCTTCGGCGCCGACGCTTGCGCTGGAACCTTGGCGGCGCGCTCGGCCGTGGCCAGGTCATGCGCGGCGCGACGGCCCCACTCGAACGCGCGGAGGTTCATGTCGACCGCGGCGCCGTTGAGCTTAATCGCCTGCTCGATGGCTTCGCGCGAGAGCGGCACGAGGCCCTTTTGCCAGGCGAAGCCGGCCATGAACATGTTGGTCGCGATGCTGTCGCCCATGAGCGCGAGCGCAAGGCGCGTGGCCGGCACGAAATCCGAGTGCGCCGCATCGATGCGCGCCTCGAGGCGCTTTCTCATCTCGCCCATCTCGAAGGGCTTGTCGAAATTCTGCACGAACTCGCCGGTGCGCGTCTCCTCGAGGTTGACGATCGCGCGCGTGCCGGCCGCGAGCTTCGAGAGCGCGTCGGGCATGGTGGTGGTGACGAGATCGCAGGCGATGAGCGCCTTGGCCGCGCCGCTCGCCATCTGCGGCGAATGCAGTTCGGCGCGCTCCTTGGCGAACACGATCTGGCTCAGCACCGGGCCGTTCTTCTGCGAGAGGCCGACGACGTCGGACACCGAGCAGGCGCGGTTCTCGAGATGCGCGGCCATGCCGAAGATGGCGCCGATCGTGACGACGCCGGTGCCGCCGACGCCGGTGACGAGGATCGGCCAAGGATGATCGAGCGCGGGCGGCGCCGGCTCCGGCAGCGGCGGGAATTTGGCTTCGCCGCCGCTTCCCTTGCCCTTGCGCACCTTGCCGCCCACGACCGTGACGAAGCTCGGGCAGAAGCCCTTGATGCAGGAATAATCCTTGTTGCAGTTCGACTGGTCGATGCGCCGCTTGGTGCCGAACTCGGTCTCGACCGGCTGCACCGAGATGCAGTTCGAGACGCGGCCGCAGTCGCCGCAGCCCTCGCACACCAGCTCGTTGATGAAGATGCGCTCGGGCGGATCGTAATAGGTGCCGCGCTTCCGCCGCCGGCGCTTCTCGGCCGCGCAGGTCTGATCGTAGAGGAGGATCGTGACGCCCGGAATTTCGCGCAGCTCGCGCTGCACGGCGTCGAGTTCGTCGCGGTGGCGGAGCGTGACACCCGGCGCCCAATGCGTGCCGATCGGATATTTCTCGATGTCGTCGGAGACGACGACGATGCGCCCGACGCCTTCGGCATCGAGCTGGCGCGTGATCTGCGGCACGCTCAACGGCCCGTCGATCGGCTGGCCGCCGGTCATCGCCACCGCGTCGTTGAAAAGCAGCTTGAACGTGATGTTGACGTTGGCCGCAACCGCGGCGCGGATCGCGAGGCTGGCCGAGTGGTAATAGGTGCCGTCGCCGACGTTCTGGAAGAGATGCGGCGTATCAGTGAAGGGCGCGATGCCGATCCACTGCGAGCCTTCGCCGCCCATATGCGTGAACGCCACGGCGCGGCCGGTCCAGATCGCCATCGAGTGGCAGCCGATGCCGGCCGCGGCCACGCTGCCTTCAGGCGTCACGGTCGAGGTGTTGTGCGGGCAGCCCGAGCAGAAGAACGGCGTCCGCACATGCACCGGCGCCGATTGCCTGGGGCGCCGTGCCTGGATCGCGTCGCGGCGCGCGCGGAGATCGGCATGATCCGCGAAGCGCAGCACGCGGTCGGCGACGGCGAGCGCCACCTGACTGGGCTCGAGCTCGAGGCAGTCGGGGATGAAGTCGGCGCCGGTTTCGTCGCGCTTGCCCACGACGCGCGGGCGCGCGCCCTCGGCGCGATCGTAGAGGATCGTCTTGATCTGGTCCTCGATGAAGCCGCGCTTTTCCTCGACGACGAGGATCTCCTCGAGACCGTCGGCGAAGCGCACGATCGTCTCGGGCTCGAGCGGCCAGATCATCGCCGGCTTCAGCACGCGCAGGCCGAGCTGCGCACAGGCATCGGCGTCAAGGCCAAGCTCGCCCAACGCCTGCGCCAAATCGAGCCAGGCCTTGCCGGCGGCGACGATGCCGAGCCGTGCCTTCGGGCTGTCGTAGACGATGCGGTCGACGCCGTTGGCGCGCGCGAAGGCGAGGCTCGCCGGCAGCTTCACGTGTTTGAGGCGCCATTCCTGCGGAATGCGGTCGTCGGGCCAGCGCGCATGCACGCCCTCGGCCGGCATCGCGAATTCGTTCGGCAAGGCGAAAGGCGGCCGATCCGGATTGATCTCGACCGTGCCCGAAGCGCCGATGTTGGAATCGACGAGCTTGAACGCGACCCAGAGGCCCGTGTAGCGGGAGAGCGCGAAGCCGAAGAGTCCGAGATCGATGAATTCCTGAATGTCGGCCGGGGCCAGCACCGGAATCATCGCGTCCATCATCGCGTATTCGCTCTGCGACGTGGTCGAGGTCGATTTCTGCGCGTGATCGTCGCCGACGATCGCGAGCACGCCGCCGTGCTTCGTGGTGCCGGCGTGGTTCGCGTGCTTGAAGACGTCGCCGCAGCGGTCGACGCCCGGGGACTTGCCGTACCACATGGCGAAGACGCCATCGTGCTTCGGCTTGGGGAAGAAGTGGACCTGCTGCGTGCCCCAGACCGAAGTGGCGGCGAGGTCTTCGTTGACGCCGGGCTGGAACTTGATCGCAAGCGGCTCGAGGAACTTGCGCGCGCGCCAGAACTCGAAATCGAGCGCCGCCAGCGGCGAGCCGCGATAGCCCGAGACGAAGCCCGCGGTGTTGAGGCCGGCCGCACGGTCGCGCTGCGCCTGGAGCATGGCGAGGCGCACCAGCGCCTGCGTTCCGTTCATGAAAACGGGGCCGCGTTCGCGCCGGTATTTGTCGTCGAGGGAGACCGAGAGATCGAGCATGCCGCCTGCGCCGCTGTAAGGGCGCTATCTTGCTCCGGCGGCGGCAGCCGCGGCAAGGCGCGGAGACGGCACTTCGCGTATGGGCATATGCACGATCGCGGCGAACACGCCCAGGACGATGTTGAGCCACCAGACGATGTCGTAGGACTTGTAGAGGTCGAACAGCAGGCCGCCGAGCCAAACGCCGAGGAATCCGCCCACCTGGTGGCTGAAGAACGCGATGCCGAACAGGGTCGCGAGCCAGCGCAGCCCGAAGAATTGGGCAACGAGCCCCTGCGTCAGCGGCACGGTCGAGAGCCAGAGCAGGCCCATCATGCCGCCATAGATCATCGTCGTCGCCGGCGTCAGCGGCAGAAAGATGAACAGCACGGTCAGCACCGAGCGCGCGAGATAGATGAGGGCCAGCGAAACCCGCTTGTGCCTGGACCAGCGCGCGCCGGCGTAACCCGCAAGGATGCCTCCCGCGACGTTGCCGAGCCCCACCAGCGCCAGCGCCCAGCTCGCGACCCAAGGCGGCAGGCCCTTGTCCGAGAGGTAGGAGGGCAGGTGGTTGAGGATGAAGAAGAGCTGGAAGCCGCAAACGAAGAAGCCAACCACCACCAGCACATACGAGCGGTGCGCGAAAGCCTCGCTGAGCGCATGGGAGAGCGGCTGGTCCACGATTCCGGCCGGCGGGCGCCCGTTGCTGCGCACGACGGCGGTGAAGGGCAGCATGCAGAGCGCGATCGCGCCCAAGATCATGGCCGCCGTGTGCCAGCCATAGGCGCTGATGAAGCCCTGCCCCAAAGGCAGGATCACGAACTGGCCGAGCGAGGTGAAGGCCGTGCAGACGCCGACGGTGAAGGTGCGCCGCTCGGGCCTGACGATGCGCGCCAGCACCGCGAGCACGATGGTGAACGACGTGCCGGCGAGGCCCATGCCGACGAGGGCGCCGGCCGTCAAATGCATGTGCCAGGGCTCGGAGGAATAGGCCATGAGCGCGAAGCCGGCGCCGTAGAGGACGGCGCCGGTCGCGAGCACGCGGCCCGAGCCCCATTTGTCGGCGATGGCACCCGCCACGGGCACGCAGGCGCCCCACACCAGCATCTGCAGCGCGATCGAGAGCGCGAATACCTCGCGGCCCCAGCCGAGCTCCTGCGAGATCGGCGAGAGGAACAGGCCGCTGCCCGAGCGCACGCCGAACGCGATGAAGCTCAGCAGGCAGCCGCAGACGATGATGAGCGCCGGCGTGCGCCAGCCGGGCGTCACCGCTGTCGCGGCCGTCGCCGATGCGGGCGCGGCGCTCATGCGGCCGCGGCGGCGAGGCGCGGGGCGGGGGCCTCGCGGATCGGCAGGTGGATGATCGCGGCCGCAACGCCGAGCGCCACGCTCAGCCACCACACCACGTCATAGGTGCCGTAAGTGTCGTAAAGCTTGCCGCCGAGCCACACGCCGATGAAGCTCCCGACCTGGTGCGAGAGGAACACGAAGCCGAACAGCATCGCCATGTAGCGCAGGCCAAAGAATTGCGCGACGAGGCCCGAGGTGAACGGCACCGTCGAGAGCCAGAGCAGGCCGAGCGCGGCGGCAAAGAG
>JBKOUH010000060.1:0-1317 GCA_046723285.1 Pseudomonadota bacterium | reverse complement strand
GCGTCCTTCTCGATATCCTTCGTCACGAGCCTTCTCCGCACCGGGTCAGAACAAGGTATGGTCGACGATCGCGCCCGCGTTGGGCAGGCGGTCGAGCGACCAGCACGCGTCGATGAGGCGCCGCCGCGCGTCGGGCGGCATGAACACTCGCAGCAGGCGCTCGAACTTCCGCTCGAGCACGTCGTCGGGCGTGCCCGCCTCGATCTCGGCCATGGTCACCTTGCGGTGCGCGACCGCCGTCTTTCCGTCGTCGAGCGTGGCGGTGATGCGGCAATTGCGGATGCCCGGCGTCTGCTTCGAGAAATCGGCATTGATGTCGACCGACATCATGCCGATGAGGCGCAGCACGTCGGCGTCCTTGAAGCGGCCCTGCTCGAAGGTGTCGGGCGTCACGTCGCCGTCGGCAAGCGCGGCCGCGATCGAAAACGGCATCGAGTGATCGGCCGTCTCGCGCGTCGCGGGCCGCCACAGCTCGGGATCGGCCACGGCGCCGGCGTGCGCGGACTTGTAGGTGTCGACCTGGAGCTTGCGCACCCGGGCCACGTCCACCTTGGCCCGGAGATCCAGCGCCGTGTCGATCGGCAATTGGCAGGAATCGCGCACGGCGTATTTCTTGATGTTCGTCTGCATGATGCCGTAGGAGGCGGCCTTCCCCGGCTCCGGCAGGTTGAAGACGCCGGGCTTGCCGAGCGTCTGGTTCCAGATGCCGAAGATGCCTTCGAACGCATCGTAGGGCCCCGTGAGGCCCTCTTCGGCGAGGCGCGCCGCGAACACGCCGTGCCGCGCGCCGTTCGGCCCCGCGCAGCCTTTCCACATCGAAAGCTCGCCGGCCCGCGTTTGATAGGTGGCGAGATGGGGAACGACGGCAAGAGCCAGCGCGTGCCCCATCTGCTCCGCATCGAGCCCCATCACGCGGCCGGCGCCGAGGGCCGCCGCGAAAGAGCCGACCACGGGCTGGTCGAAGCCGGCGTCGTTGAACGGCACGGTGTCGGTGAAGCGGCATTGGATCTCGAACGAGATCGAGAGGGCCAGGATGAGGTCGCGGCCGGAGAGGCCCCGCGCCTCGCACACGGCGAGGAGGCCCGGCAGGTTGTCCGAGGGGTGCGCGGCGTCGAGCGTGCGATAGGCGTCGTTGAGGTCGAGGTAGCGCACCATCGTGCCGTTGACGAACGCCGCCATCTCCGGCGTCGTGCGCGCGCCGCTGCCCCAGATGCGCGCGCTCCACGGATCCGTCACGTTGGGCGCCACGCGCCGCGCCACCCGCACCGGCGGCGCCATATAGGCGGCGAGCCCGACGCCGATCGAATCGAGCAGGCG
>JBKOUH010000371.1:0-2476 GCA_046723285.1 Pseudomonadota bacterium | reverse complement strand
GATGCGCGCCGAAGCCGGCCATCGCGCGGCCATGCGCGGTGACGGCCCCGCCGGCATCGAGCGCGCCCAATCGTTCCAGCAGATCGCGCGCCTGGGCCAGCGCCTGCGCCGGCGGCGGATCGAGCCAGGCGAGCTGCGCCGCGTCGCGCGCGCCCCAGACCGCGAGCTCCAATGCCAGCGGCGCGAGATCGGCCTCGCGGATCTCGGGCGTGGGAAATTGCGCCAGGCTCTTGTGCTCGGCTTCGCTCCAGAGGCGGTAGCAGATGCCCGGCGCCACGCGGCCCGCCCGCCCCCGCCGCTGCTCGGCCGAGGCCTGCGAGACGCGCACGGTTTCGAGCCGCGTCATGCCGCTGGCGGGCTCGAAGCGCGGAATGCGCGCCAGCCCGCTGTCGACGACGACGCGCACGCCCTCGATGGTGAGGCTGGTCTCGGCGATCGCGGTGGCGAGCACGATCTTGCGCTCGCCGGACGGGCTCGGACGGATCGCAGCTTCCTGTGCCGCGAGGTCGAGATCGCCATAGAGCGGCGCGACGTGCGTACCGGGCGGAAGCGCGCGCGCTCCGAGGCGCTCGGCCGTGCGGCGGATCTCGCCGGCGCCGGGCAGGAACACGAGCATGTCCCCTTCCGTCTCACCGAGCGCGCGGCGGACCGCGGCGGCCACCGCGTCCTCGATGAAGGTGCGCGGCTCGGGCCGGCCGAGCCAGCGCGTCTCGACCGGAAACGCGCGGCCTTCGCTCGTCACCGTCGCGGCGTGCATGAGTTGCGCGAGCGCCGCGCTCTCGAGCGTCGCCGACATCGCGACGAGGCGGAGATCGGGGCGCAGCGCGCCCTGCGCCTCAAGACAGAGCGCCAGCGCCAGATCGACTTCGAGGCTGCGCTCGTGCACTTCGTCGAACAGCACCGCGCCGATGCCGTCGAGGCCGGGATCGGCCTGGAGCCGGCGCAGAAACAAACCGTCGGTGACCAGCTCGACGCGCGTCTTGGCGCCGACCTTGCTATCGAGCCGCACGCGGTAGCCGACGGTCTCGCCCACCGCCTCTCCGAGGCTCGCGGCCATGAAGCGCGCCGCCGTGCGCGCCGCCAGGCGCCGCGGCTCCAGCACCACGATCTTGCGCCCGGCCAGCCACTCGGCGTCGAGCAGCGCCAGCGGCACGCGCGTCGTCTTGCCGGCGCCCGGCGGCGCCTGCAGCACGAGATTGGACCGCTGCGCGAGGGTCGCGCGTATGTCGGGCAGAACGGAATCAATGGGCAGCGGCGTCATCAGCGCGATATGGCCGCGTCGTGTCGGAGCATTCAAGGCCGCGTAGCTGGAAAAGGGTAAGGGCGCGTTTGAAATCCGCCTCTACAAAGTCGGACTGCACCGCGCGCTAGGATTACCCCCACACCTCCGCCGTGTTCGCCTTGTACCAGCTCTCGGCGTAGCGGGCCTCGGCCTTGCGGAAGTCGGCATCGGCTTGCGCCGGACTCAGGCCGCCGCCCGGCGCGATCGTCAACTTGCCGTCTTTGACCACGAATACGTTGGCGACGGAGATGCCGTAATCGGGCCCGACCAGGCTGTAGCAGGTATTGGCGAAGGACGGCGTCGCCGGCTCCTTGCCCTGGAGCATCGCGACGATGGCCGCCGCCACGACCTTGCCTTGGGTCGAGGCGGAGAAGCCCGATTTCGGCATCGGCGCCGCGATCGAGGCGTCGCCGATCACGTGGATGTCCTTCTGCTTCGTCGATTCGAACGTCGTGGGATTGATCGGGCACCAATCGCCCTGGTTCACGCCCGCCGTCATCGCGATGGCGCCCGCCTTCTGCGGCGGCACGACGTTGACGACGTCGCCCTTATGCTTGGTGCCCAGCTCGCATTCGAGCGACTTGGTCTTGGGATCGACCTTCACCACCTTGCCGTCTTTCGACAGCGGCACCCACTCGATCATGCCGTCGTAGAGCGCTTTCCACCCGCCCAAGAACAGGCCCTGCTTCGAAAACGAGTCCTTGGAATCGAGGATGAGGATTTTCGATTTCGGCTTCTTCGTCTTGAGATAGTGCGCGATCAAGCTGACGCGCTCGTAAGGCCCGGGCGGGCAGCGGAACGGCTCGCCCGGCACCGCGATGACGAACACGCCGCCATCCTTCATCGCCTCGAGCTGGCGGCGCAGCAGCGCCGTCTGCGGCCCCGCCTTCCAGGCGTGCGGCAGAAGCTCCGAAGCCTTCTCATCGTAGCCGGCGATGGCGCCCCAATTCATGTCGACGCCGGGCGAGAGCACGAGCTTCTCGTATGGGAGCGTCTGTCCGCCCGCGAGCGTCACTGTTTTCTTGGCCGGATCGACCTTGGTCGCGGCCGAATGGACGACGTTGACACCATGCTTGCTGCGCAGCGCGTTGTAGTTGTGGGCGATGCTCGGCATCGTCCGCAGTCCGGCGAGCACGAGATTGCTGAACGGGCACGTGTAGAAGGTCTGCGCCGGCTCGACGAGCGTCACTTGGA
>JBKOUH010000467.1:0-2927 GCA_046723285.1 Pseudomonadota bacterium | reverse complement strand
CATCAGCACGTCGGGGATCAGCGGGCTCGCCGGCGGCGCATCGAAACCGGCGGCGGGACGCGGGTCGAGATTGCGGATCTCGGCGATCATGTCGTCGAGGTCGCCCGCATCGACGCCGCAGAGCCGCATCAGTCGCGCCTTGTCGCCCTTGGCCAGCAATTCGAGATTGGCGAGGAGCGCCGTCATCGCCGGGTCGAGGCGGTTGCGGTCGCGGAGCTGCACGGACAGGCATTCGGCCAGCGAGCGCGCGAAGACTCCGACCGGCTCGAGGCCCAAGAGCTTCTCGACGACGGCGTCGAGCTCCTTCTTCGCGACGCCGAGCGTGGCGGCGAGCGCGTCGAGATCGCCCGAAAGGTAGCCGGTCTCGTCGAGCTGATCGACGAGTTGCGCCGCGATCAAGCGCTCGGCCGGCTCGGTCAAGACGAGCCGGATCTGCTGGAAAAGATGCTCGCGCAGCGGCGGTTTGTCGGCGACGGTTTGCGGATAATCGGGGAGCTCCTCGCCGCTTTCGCTGGTGCCGCCGCCGCGGCCGCTCCAGCTCGGCGCGAAGCTCTGGGGCCCCTCGCCCTCGCCGTCCCAGAGATTGGCGGCTGCGGTTTCGCCGAAGCTTTCGGGCGCTTCGTAGCCGGGCTCGGCGCGGAAATCGAGCGGCGCGGGATCGGTGGTCTCGGCACGCGGTTTTTCCTCGCGGTCCCCGCCGTTCTCGCCGGCGCCGCCCGTCTCGGGCACGCCCGTCTCGGGCACGCCCGTCTCGGGCGCGTCGTCGCGCGCCAAGAGCGGATTGGCCTCGAGCGCGTCTTCGAGCCAGGTGTGGAGCTCGAGGTTGGAAAGCTGCAGCAGCTGGATGGCCTGGCGGAGCTGCGGCGTCATCGCCAGCGTCTGCGTCTGACGCTGGACCTGCCGGAGAGCCGGCCCGCGGGAGAAACCGAGCGGGCGCATCACCATCGGCCTAGAGGCTGAAGGTGTCGCCGAGATAGACCCGGCGCACGTCTTCATGCGCCACGATCTGCGCCGGAGTCCCCTCCATCAGCACCCGGCCCTCGTGAATGATGTAGGCCCGGTCCACGACGTCGAGCGTCTCGCGCACATTGTGGTCGGTGATGAGCACGCCGATGCCGCGATCCTTCAAATGCAGCACGAGATCGCGGATATCGCCGACGGCGATGGGGTCGATGCCGGCGAGCGGCTCGTCGAGCAGGATGAAATGCGGCTGCGAGGCGAGCGCGCGCGCGATCTCGACGCGCCGGCGTTCGCCGCCGGAGAGCGCCACGGCCGGCGTGTTGCGGAGATGTGTGATCGAGAACTCGGCCAGGAGGTCGTCGAGCATCGTCTCGCGCTGCTCGCGGTCGGCCTCGACGACTTCGAGCACGGCGCGGATATTGTTCTCGACGTTCAGCCCGCGGAAGATCGAGGGCTCCTGCGGCAGATAGCCGATGCCGAGGCGCGCGCGGCGGTACATCGGAAGATCGGTGATGTCGGCGCCGTCGAGCGCGATGCTGCCGTAGTCGGCCTTGATGAGGCCGGTCATCATGTAGAAGCAGGTCGTCTTGCCGGCGCCGTTGGGGCCAAGCAGCCCCACGACCTCGCCGCGCTGGAGCGCCACGTTCACGCCGCGCACGACCGGCCGCTTCTTGAAGCTCTTGCCGAGATTGTGGGCGACGAGGCCCTTGTTGTCGGCGACGAGGCGCGGCAGCCCGCTCTCGGGCGCCGTTGCGATCTCGGCTCGGCCCTGTGCGGTTGCCCGCGTGTTCATGACCGTTACGGTCTCCCCGCACCCGGAAGGGCGCACAGCGGGCGGCGGATGCTTATCGCTTGGGCCCCGTCCGACCCGTGCCTTTATTCTCGGCACCGGGCATGGGCATGTCCAGCGGCCCTTTGCCGCTATCGGCCTGGCCGGGTATGATGAGAACGCGCACGCGCTGGCCTTGCGCGGGATTGGTTTGCCCGGTGGCGGGCCGCCCGTCGCCGGCGAGCAGCTTGCTGACGCCGCTCTTCATGTTCACTTCGGCGCGGTCGCCGTTCAACTGATTGTCGCCGCGCGTCAGCCGCACGTTGCCGCTGAGCGTCGCCACTTGCGTCTCGGCATCGTAGTCGCCGCGATTGCCGCGCGCGATCTCGGTCGGCGTGGTGATGACGACGTTGCCGTGGCCCTCGACGCGCTTCAGGCTCTGCTTGCCGCCGTCTTCCTTGAAATAGGCGATGAAACGGTCGGCGCGCACGCGCTTTTTGTCTTCGACCACCTGGGCGCCGCCGGTCACGTTGGCGGTCTTGTTCTTGCTGTTGTAGACGATGAGCCCGGCGGTCAGCACGCTCTTGCCGTTGTCGAGCTTGACCGGCTTGCCTTTCAACGTGAACACGCCGGTCTCGACCATGTATTCGGCCGTGTCTGACGTGATCGTTTCCTTGGGCGTCGTGATTTTGACGCCGCCCTCGGCGGTGATCTTGTAAATTTCCTGCCGGTTGTCCTGCGTCTTGCGGTAATGCGCGAAGAGCGCATCGGCGCGGATGGCGGTGTCGCCGCGCTTCGCCGTGGCGTTGCCGCGCGCGATGTAGACCTGCTCGTTCTGCCGCCACTCGACGCCCTGATCGGCTTCGATCGCGACCGGCAACGCGGTGCCGGTGTTGCCGAAGCCCGGGATCGGCAGGCCCTGCGCCTGCGCGGGCGGCGATCCGGCGCCTTGCGCCAGCAGCAATCCCGCCATTGCCACCGCTGCGATGGCCAGCGTCCGGGTAATCATGGGCGCTACTCCTTGGGCGGCGCGGCGGGAGCCGGATTCTTCTCTGTCTTGGCGCCCTTACCTTCGCCGGTAATGTCCTTCATGTCTTGGTCGTCGAGGTGCAGCACGACCTTGGTCTTCCCCGTGAAGATGATCGTGGCGCCCTTGTCCTCGATGCGGAATCCCTTCGATTCAATCGTTCCCTTGGGC
>JBKOUH010000396.1:0-10784 GCA_046723285.1 Pseudomonadota bacterium | reverse complement strand
CTCTCGGAGGCCGATCTGATTCCAGTTTACGCCGCAAGCGACCTCTATGTTTGGCCTGCGATCAACGAAGCGATCGGCATGTCGATCCTAGAGGCGCAGGCCGCCGGACTTCCCGTGGTCGCCGGGGACGTCGGCGCGATCGGCGTGATCGTGGCGCCTGGCGTCTCGGGCCGTCTGGTGCCGGTAGGACGCGCCGCGCCGTTCCGGCGCGCCGTGGCGGTACTGCTCGCGGCACCGAAGCTTCGCCGAAGCATGGCCGAGGCCGCGGTCGCGGGAACGCGCCTCTTTCACGACATCGATGTTGCGGCGGCGCATCTCGACGCGGTGCTGCAAGGGGCCGTGGCGCGTGCCCGGAAGCGTCGGCGATGAGCGCCATTCTGTTCATCCGCCACGGGCCGACGGAGTGGAATGTCCAGGGCCTCATCCAGGGCCAGAGCGACATTCCGCTCTCCGAGGATGGCCGCGCCGAGGTGCGGCGCTGGGCGCTGCGCCAAGAGTTCACCGACTTCGACTGGTATGCGAGCCCGCTCGCACGTGCCAAGGAGACGGCAGAGATCCTCGGCGCCGCCGAGATCCGCACCGAGCGGCGGCTCATGGAGGCGAACTGGGGCGAATGGGAGGGCTGGTCGCTCGATCGCCTGCGCCAGGACATCGGCGAGATCTTCGCGGCGATGGAAGCGCAGGGGCTCGATCTCACGCCGCCCGGCGGCGAGTCGCCGCGCATGGTGCGGGCGCGGCTTGGCACTTGGCTCGCCGAGGTGGCGCCGGTACAGCGCCCGATCGTGGCGGTGTGTCACGCCGGCGTCGTGCGCGCCGCTTATTCGCTCGCCACCGGCTGGGACATGAAGAAGAAAGCGCCGCTGGCCCGCCCACACGCTTTCGCGCATCTTTACGAACTATCGCCGGCGGGCATGCTCACGGTCGGCGAGCTCAACATCCCGCTGCTCGCCCCCGACGAGCCCGATCCTTACGACGCACACGATGGCTGAAACCGGCCGCGTCTTCCTCTGGGTCCAACACCTGCTCGGCATCGGCCACCTGATGCGCGCGGCGCATCTCGCGCGCCATCTCGCGGCCAAAGGCTGGCAGGTAGAGATGGCGAGCGGCGGCGCGCCGCTGCCCGGTCTCGATGTGGGCCACGCGCGTTTCCACCAATTGCCCCCGCTGAGGGCCGCGGATTCCGCCTTCAGCGGCCTCGTCGATCTCGACGGCAATGCGCCGACCGAGGAATTCAAGCGCGCGCGCCGCGATCTGCTGCTCCGCCACTTCCTCACCGCCGAGCCTGAGATCCTTATCGTCGAGCACTATCCGTTCGGCCGGCGGCAATTGCGCTTCGAGCTCGACATGCTGCTGGCGGCGGCCTCGCAAAGTTCCGCGCGCCCGGTCATGCTCTCCTCGGTGCGCGACATTCTGGTGGAGCGGAAGCCCGAACGCGAAGAGGAGACAGTGGCCGCGATCGCGCGCTTCGACGCGGTGCTCGTGCACGGCGATCCCGCGCTCGTACCGTTCGACGAAAGCTTCGATGCCACGCCGCGAATCAAGGCCAAGCTCGTATACACCGGCTACGTGGGCGGCAGTGCGCCGATGCCGGCGCCGCCGGCCGGCGAGGGCGACAACGAAATCCTGGTCTCGGCCGGCGGCGGCGCCGTCGGGGACAAGATCGCCGAGATGGCGCTGGCGGCGGCCCTCTCGCTTCCCCATGTCCGGCGCTGGCGCATCCTCGTCGGCGCCAATGCGGGCCCGCGGCTTCTGCGCAAGGCGCGGGCCCGCGCCGCGAGCCGGGTCGTCGTCGAACCGGCGCGGCGCGATTTCCGCGGCCTCCTCGCGCGTTGTGCGGTCTCGGTCTCGCAGGCCGGCTATAACACCGTCGTCGATCTGCTCGCGGCCGGCGCGCGGCCGGTCCTGATCCCCTTCGCGAGCGAGCGCGAAACCGAGCAGACGTTGCGCGCGGAGCGTCTCGCCCAGCGCGGCCTCGCGCGCGTATTGCCGGAAACCGCATTGACGCCGGACCGTCTCGCGGCGTTCGTCGCCGAGGCCCTCGCCATGCCGCGTCCGCTCGGCAAGGTGAAGATCGACGGCGAGGCCGAAACCGAGCGCATTCTCGCCCGCGCGCTGGCGTGGCGCCGCGGAGCGAAGGTATGAGCGAAGCCGAAGCCTGGGCGCGCCTCGATACTGAGCTGGCCGCATGGCGCGCCGCCGGCCGGACGCCGATGCTCTGGTGGCGCGATGACGATGCCGGCGACACCACCCCCGCGCTCGCGCGGCTCTTGGCGCTCGCCGAAACGCATCGGGTGCCGTTGGCGCTCGCGACGGTGCCGGCCTGGGCCACACCCGCGCTCGCAGCGGCGGTTGCCCGTTGCGGCGAATTGGTCACCGTGCTGCAGCACGGCTATGCGCACGAAAATCACGCGCCGCTCGGCGAGAAGAAGTCCGAGCTGGGGCCCGAGCGGCCGGCGCCCATCGTCGTCGCCGAGATCGCCGAGGGCTGGCAGCGCCTCGAGGCGCGCTTCGGTGGGCAGTTCTGGCCCGCTCTGGTCCCGCCGTGGAATCGCATGGCCGCCTATCTGCCGCCCTTCGTCGCCGAGCTGCGCTATCGCGGTCTCTCGCAATTCGGCCCGCGCGCGCGGCGCGAACCCGTGCGCGGGCTTGCGCAGGTCAACACGCACGTCGATATCGTTTATTGGAAGGGCCCGGCGCCGCGCTTCGCAGGCGCGGAAAAGTCGATCGGCGAATTCGCGCGCCATCTCGCGGCGCAGCGGTCCGGCGAAATGGATGACGCGGAGCCCATCGGCCTCTTGACCCATCACGCCGCACATGACGACGCCTGCTGGATGTTCGTGGACGCGCTGTTCCGGCGCCTTGCGCCATCGAAGTCGGTGACATGGCTTCCCGTCCCGCGCGTTTTTGGCGATGGTGCCGCCGCATGAGCTATCATCGCTACGAACGCCGCGCGCTTGTGGGGGATTTCGTGCGTGCCGGCGCCGGCTTCGTGATATGCGCCGGCGCCGTCGCGGTGGCCGGCTTCAGCGGGTTCACCGCATGGTTGTTCGGCGTTTGTGCCGCGATCTTTCTGTTGTTCGGCTTAAGGACCCTCTTACGGTCGGTAACCAATTATGAATTGACCGACATGGGTTTGACGCGGTTCTATGTTACCGGGTTCGGGCGAGCCGAACGCGCCCTGGCGTGGCAGGGGCTTAAACAGCTCAAGCTACGCTTTTTTCCCGCCAAGCGCGACCGGTCTCAGGGCTGGATGGAAATGACGCTGGCGGGCGAAGGGGCGCGGATGCGGCTCGACTCGACGCTCGGGGACTTCGACGCGATCGTGCGGGCAGCGGTGGGGGCCGCGACGCACCGGCGGCTCGCCTTGAGCGAGTCGACGCTGAGCAATTTGGCTGCGCTCGGCATCGCCGTCGCAAAGGCGGATGGCGGAAGCGGCAACGATCGGGGCTCGTCGGCGTAGAGTCGGCGGCGGAGAGAGGGTTACGACCGCGGGCATGACGGATCTCTTGACCATTCGCGACCTGCGCGTCGATTTCCGCGTTCATGGCGGCATCGTCCGGGCCGTTCGGGGAGTGTCGTTCAGCGTGCCCAAGGGCGGCTCGGTGGCCCTCGTCGGCGAATCGGGCTCGGGCAAGACCGTCGTCTCGCAAGCCATCATGGGCATCCTGCCCGACATCGCCGAGATCCAGGGCGAGATCCTGTTCAACGATCCGATGAAGAGCCTCTTGGGCCGCAATGGGGCGGGCCCAGGCGGCAACGGCGCCACGACGGATATCGCCAAGCTCGGGCGCGACAGCCGAGCCATGCGCGCTATCCGCGGCGGACGTATCTCGATCATCTTCCAGGAGCCGATGACGTCGCTCTCGCCGCTGCACACGGTCGGCAACCAGGTTACGGAGGCGCTGCGCCTCCACCGCGACGTGCCGCAGCGGGAGGCAGAAGCGCTGGTCGAGGAGATGCTGCGGCTCGTCGGCTTCCCGGATCCGAAGCGCGGCCTCAACACCTATCCGTTCGAGCTCTCGGGCGGCCTGCGTCAGCGCGCGATGATCGCGATGGCGCTCGTCTGCAACCCAGCTCTCCTCATCGCGGACGAGCCCACGACCGCGCTCGACGTCACGATCCAGGCGCAGATCCTGAAGCTCATAAAGGATCTGCAGCAGGAGCTCGGCATGGCCCTCCTGCTCATCACTCACGATCTCGGCGTCGTCGCCAACATGGCCGACGAGGTCGTGGTCATGTACCACGGCGAGGTGATGGAAGGCGGGCCCGCCGCCGACATCTACAAGCGGCCCGAGCATCCATATTTGAAAGCGCTGATGCGCGCGGTGCCCCGGTTCGACATGAAGCCGGGCGAGCGGCTCGTGCCGTTGCGCGAAATCACGGCCGAGACCGGCCACTTGCTCGCCGCCAAGGAGCCGTGGCCGGAAGCCGCGGATAAGGCCGGGCCCATGCTGAAGGTCGAACACATCTCGAAGACCTTCCGCATCAAGAAATCCGGCTGGTTCGGCGGCATCGATGCGCGCATCAAGGCCGTGGCCGATGTGAGCTTCGAAATCAAGCGCGGCGAATGCGTCGGCCTCGTCGGCGAATCCGGCTGCGGCAAGACCACGCTGTCGAAGATCCTGATGCGGGCGCTATCGCCCGATCAGGGCAAGATCACCTTCAACGACCGCGGCAAAGCCACGAACGTGCTGACGCTCCGGGGCGGCGATCTCATCGCGTTCCGCCGGCGCATGCAGTTCATGTTCCAGGATCCGTTCGGATCGCTCAATCCGCGCATGACGCTTTATGATATCATCAGCGAGCCTTTGCGCATCCACAGCATCGGCGACGAGAAGCACCGCGCCGAGATGGTGCAGGAGCTGCTCCGCCTCGTCGGCCTCGATCCGCGATTCTTGAACCGCTATCCGCACTCGTTCTCGGGCGGCCAGCGTCAGCGCATCGGCATCGCGCGGGCGCTCGCCTTGAAGCCCGATCTTCTCATCTGCGACGAACCGGTTTCGGCGCTCGACGTCTCGGTGCAGGCGCAGGTGCTGAATCTGCTGAAGGACCTGCAATCGAAGCTCGGCCTCACTTACCTCTTCATCTCCCACAACCTCGCGGTGGTCGACTACATGGCCGACCGCATCGCGGTGATGTGCGCGGGGCGGATTGTGGAGCTGTCGCCGAGCCATCTGCTGTTCCAGGATCCGCGCCATCCCTACACGAAGGCGCTGCTCGCCGCCGTGCCCGAGCCCGACCCGGGCCACCGGCTCGATCTCTCCGCCCTGATGGAGGGCAAGGCGTCGATTCCCGCCGCCTGGCCAGAGCCCTTCACCGTGGATGATTCGGGCGACGATACGTTGCATGATCTGGGCGGAGGCCACTTCGTGCGCGCGCGCAAGGGCGCCGTGCTGGGAGCGATGGCGGCATGATCTCGCGGCGCAAAGCGCTGATGACGGCGACGGCGCTCGCGTGGGGTCCGCACGCCCTGGCCGAAACCGGAACCGGGGTCGAGCGGCAGCGCGTGCCGGTCCGCCGTGAGCCGTGGCCGCCGCTGCTGGCGGAGCTGAACCGCTGGCGCGCGTCGCGCCGCAAGGCCACGCTGTGGTGGCGCAACGACGACGTGGGCGATGCGACGCCGCCGCTGATGCGGCTCTTCGAACTGGTAAAGCGCTGGCGCCTGCCGGTGACGCTCAGCGCCACGCCCTTCTATGCGACCAAGGCGCTCGCGCAGGCGGTGGAGCGCGTTGAGGGCGCGAGCGTGATCCAGCACGGCTATGCCCACGTCAATCATGCGCCCAAGGGCCAGCTCGAATGCGAGCTGGACGCGGTGCGGCCGCACGCGGTGGTCGCCGGCGAAATCAACGAGGGGATGAAACGCTTGCGCGAGCTCCATGGGGCGCGCTTCGTGCCGGCCCTGGCGCCGCCGTGGTACTGCATCGCACCGCGCCTCAAGGCTCGACTCGCCGAATTCGGCTTCACGGGATTTTCGCAATATGGACCGCGCCCGCGGCGCTTTCCGGTCAAGGGTGTGACCGAGGTGAACGGCCACGTCGAGGTCGTCAATTGGAAGACGTCGCCGCCCAGCCGCAACGACGCGTCGCTGATCGTGAGTTTCATCACCCGACACCTCACCTATCGGCGCATTCGTATGGTTGATCCCGACGAGGCCACCGGTATCGTCACCCATCACCACGCACACGACGCGGCGTGCTGGTCGTTTCTTGAAGGGTTTTTCGAGCGGCTGGCGGCGCATCCGGCCGTCGTCTGGCAGAATGCGCGAAGCTTGTTCCCGGCGGAGGCAGCTCGATGAAACGCGATCGCCACCCGAGGCACGCGTACGTTTTCGGCGCCGCCGGCAGCGCCATGACGCGGCGCCATGCCCTCGTCTCGCTGGCGGCCCTGGCCGCCGCACTCGGCCCCGCGCGTGTTCTCGCCGAAACGGCGAACGAGGCGCCGAAGCTGCCGAAGCTCGTCGAAACGCCGATGTTCGAGCCGCTGGTGAAAGCCGGCAAGCTGCCGGCCGTCGCCAAGCGCGTGCCCGCGGCGCCGCTGGTGGTGAAGCTCGAGGGCGACAAGGCGCCCGGCCGGCACGGCGGCGACCTTCGCCTGCTCATGAGCAAGGACCGCGACGCGCGCTTCGTCGGCGCCTACGGCTATGCGCGGCTCGTATGCTGGACCCCCGACGGTCAGCTCGTGCCCGACATCGCCGAGTCGGTCGAAGTCGACGAGGCCGACAAGACCTTCACGTTCAAACTGCGCAAGGGCCATCGCTGGAGCGACGGCAAACCCTTCACCTCCGACGATTTCAAGTTCTTCACCGAAGACATGTCGGGCAACAAGACGCTCGGGCGCTTCTTCGGCTCGACCAACCTTCTCGTCGAAGGCGAGAAGCCCAAGGTCGAATTTCCCGACTCTGAAACCGTGCGCTATTCGTGGTCGAAGCCCAATCCCGGCTTCCTGCCCTGGCTCGCAAGCCCGGCCAATCTCACGATCTTCCGCCCCGCGCACTACTACAAGAAGTTCCACGAGAAATACGCCGACAAGAAACGGCTCGAGAAGCTCAACGAGAAGCGCAAGGACGGCTGGGCTCGCAAGATCGCGAGCGAAGACCGCAACGGGCGCAACAATCTCAATGTGAACCTGCCGACGCTCGACCCCTGGATCCCCAAGACCGAGGATGTCGCCGAGCGCTACGAGTTCGTGCGCAATCCCTTCTATCACCGCATCGATGCGAACGGCCGCCAGCTGCCTTATGCGGACCGCGTGGTGATGGTGCTGGCCGAGAGCAAGATCATTCCGGTCAAGACCGGCGCCGGCGAGGTCGATCTCCAGGCGCGCAGCATCCGCTTCGACGATTTTCCGTACCTGCGCCGCGCCGCCGACGAGCGCGGCTTCGACGTGCGCCTTTGGAAGACAGCGAACGGCGCGCAATTGGCGATCTATCCTAATCTCAATTGCGACGATCCGGTGTGGAACAAGCTTTTCCGCGACGTCCGATTCCGCCGCGCGCTCTCGCTCGCGATCAATCGCGACGAGGTCAACAAGATCATGTATGTCGGGCTCGCCGAGCCGGGGCAGAACACCGTGCTTTCGGGAAGCCCGCTCTACAAGCCCGAGCTCCGCGAGGCCCACGCCGCCTACGATCTCGTGCTCGCCAATCGCCTGCTCGATCAAGTGGGCTTGACCAAGCGCGGGGCAGACGGCCAGCGGCTCTTGCCCGACGGGCGCGAATTGGAGCTCATTGTCGAATATCCGGCCGAGGGCACCGAATACGTCGATCTCACGCGCCTCGTCGCCGACACCTGGGCCAAGGCCGGCATCAAGACGTATTCCAAGGCGTTCCAGCGCGTCGTGCTGCGCCGGCGTGTCATCTCGGGCCAAACCATGATGTCGGTTTGGGGCGGCATCGATTATGCGCTCGTGCGCCCGGGCCTCTCCCCGCAAGAGTTCGCGCCGACCGACGAAGTTCAGGCGCAGTGGCCGCGCTGGGGCCAATGGGTCGAAACCCGCGGCAAGCAGGGCGAGAAGCCCGACGATCTAGCCGCCGCGGAACTGCTGAAGCTCTACCAGTCCTGGGCGAAGTCCGACTCGCGCGATGCGCGGCGCGATATCTGGACGAAAATGCTCGAAATCTGGTCCGACCAGGTCTTCACGATCGGCGTCGTCGGCGGGGTCCTGCAGCCGGTCGTGGTCGATAAGAAGCTGAAGAACGTGCCCAAGGAAGGCGTCTACGCCTACGACCCTGGCGCCTATTTCGGCCTCTACAAGCCGGACACGTTCTGGTTCGACCGCGCGGCACAAGTCCAGCGCAAGCGCGGCTGACCGGATGCTCCGCTATATCGCCCACCGCCTGTTGGTGATGATCCCGACGTTGCTGGCGATCAGCTTTGTCATTTTCGTCGTCATCAAGCTGCCGCCCGGCGACTTCCTCTCGACCCGAATCGAGGAACTGCGCGCCGCGGGCGAGCAGACCGATCTCGCCGAGATCACGCGCCTCCGACAGGAGTTCCGCCTCGATCTTCCGTTCCACGAGCAGTATTTCTGGTTCCTCTGGGACCTCGTGCGCGACGAGCTGCGCTCGATGGAATATGACCGGCCGGTCAGCGAGATCGTCGGCGACCGGCTTTGGCTTTCGATCATCGTCTCGTTCGCCACCGTCATCTTCACCTACATCGTCGCGTTCCCGATCGGTGTCTATTCCGCCACCAACCAATACAGCTGGGGCGACCACGGCCTGACGTTCCTGGGCTTCCTGGGGCTCGCCACGCCCAATTTCCTTCTGGCGCTGGTGCTGGTCTATTTCGCCAACAATTGGTTCGGGACCGAGATCGGCGGCCTGATGGACGAGCAATACATCGGCCGACCATGGAGCTGGGGGAAGTTCGCCTCGATTCTCGAGCACCTCTGGATTCCGGTGATCGTGATCGGAACCTCGGGCACCGCGGGCATGATCCGGCGCCTGCGCGCCAATCTCCTGGATGAACTGCAGAAGCAATACGTCGTCACCGGCCGCGCCAAGGGCCTGCCGCCCTTCCGCCTGTTGATGAAGTATCCGCTCCGGATGTCGCTCAATCCCTTCATCGCCGACATCGGCGAGCTGTTGCCGCACATCATCTCGGGCGCCGTCATCGTCTCGGTCGTGCTGAACCTGCCGACCACGGGCAAGATGCTCTACGAGGCGCTGCTCTCGCTCGACATGAACCTCGCCGGCTCGTTCCTGATGGGCCTCTCGGTGTTGACCGTCTTTGGCATGCTGATTTCGGATTTGGCGCTGGCTTGGCTCGATCCGCGCATCCGTCTCGAAGGAAGGGCGACCAAGTGACGCCACCCGACGACAAATCGGCGGCGATCCCGTCCGGCGCGCCCAACGAGCGCAGCGCTTCGAGCCATTTCGTCTCGGCCGCGCCGTTCGATCCCTATTCGGTCGAAAAGCTCACGCCCGAGCAGGAGCGCTACTACCTCGCCGGCCAATGGAAGCTGATGTGGTGGAAGCTGAAGCGCCACCGCATCGCCGTGGTTTCGCTGTGGGTGCTCGCCATCCTCTACTTCCTGGCGTTCCTGGCCGAGCCCATCGCGCCCTACAATCCGAATTCCCGCCACCCCGACCACATCTACGCGCCGCCGCAACAAGTGCGCTTCTTTCATCAGGGCGAGTTGATCGGGCCCTATGTCTACGGGCTCAAATACGAGCTCAACAAGGACACGCTGAAGCGCGAATACACGCCCGACACGGCCAAGGTCCACCGCATCCGCTTCTTCTGCATCGGCGAGGATTACAGCTTCTGGGGCCTGTTCCGGGGCGACCTCCATTTCATCTGCCCCGCGCATGAGGGCACGCTCTTCCTGCTCGGCACCGACCGCATGGGGCGCGACATGCTCTCGCGCCTGCTCTCGGGCTCGCGCATCTCGCTCACGATCGGCTTCATCGGCGTCGCGATCAGCTTCCTGCTCGGCATCGTGATCGGCGGCTTGGCCGGCTATTACGGTGGCTGGGTCGATTGGTCGGTGCAGCGGACGACCGAGGTCATCCGCTCGATCCCGCACCTGCCGCTTTGGATGGCGCTGGCCGCGGCGCTGCCGGTCACCTGGAGCCCGCTGCTGATCTATTTCGGCATCACGATCATCCTCGGCATGATCGAGTGGACCGGCCTCGCGCGCTCGGTGCGCTCGAAACTGCTCTCGCTGCGCGAAGAGGATTTCGCGACCGCGGCCCAGCTCATGGGCGCCTCGCCGCGGCGCATAATCGGCCGCCACCTGCTGCCGAGCTTTGCAAGCCACCTCATTGCCTCGGCGACGCTCGCCGTTCCCAACATGATCCTTGGCGAAACCGCGCTCTCGTTCCTCGGCCTCGGTTTGCGCCCGCCGGTGACGAGCTGGGGCGTCCTTCTCTCCGAGGCGCAGAACATCAACGTCGTGGCGCTCTATCCCTGGCTGCTGCTGCCGGTGCTGCCGGTGATCGTCACCGTCCTCGCCTTCAACTTCTTGGGCGACGGCCTGCGAGACGCGGCGGATCCCTACAAGTAACCGCCGTCCTCGCCGCGGTCGCGGCGTCGGAAATCAACCTTTGCGATAGAGGCGGGCGTGAATTCCGCCCAACCGCTATGGGCGCCCGGTCACCGTCCGCTCGGTTCCCTTCGCGCCGAAACCGCTCTAAGGTTTCACCGAGGAGCCTTGGCGATGAGCAATCAGCGGCCGCCGGGCGGCATCGAAGGCCCGACCACGGATCCCGAGCGCGAGCGCCAGGGTGCCAGCCCCAGGGGCGCAGCACCCGCGCAGCCGTGGGTCGATCCCAATCGCAC
>JBKOUH010000156.1:0-2976 GCA_046723285.1 Pseudomonadota bacterium | reverse complement strand
GCGCCCCGGCACGCCGGCGGCGCTGGCGGAGGATCAGGTGCCCGACGAAGCCAAAGACGAGCGCCTCCAGGAATTGCAGGCCTTGTTGCGCGAGCAGCAGCTCCGCTTCAACCGCGCCACGGTCGGCCGCACGATTGCCGTGCTGCTGGAGCGGCCGGGCAAAAAGCCGGGCCAGCTCCTCGGCCGCAGCCCGTGGCTGCAGCCGGTGCATCTCGACGCGCCGGCCGCGAGCCTGGGGCGCATCGTCGAGGTTCAGGTGCGCGCCGCCACATCCACGTCGCTCGCGGGCCGCCTCGCCGCCCCCGCCGTCAGGGAGGACGCCGCCGCGTGAGTGCGCTGCCCCCCGCCGCCGGCGCCACCGCTCTATCGCTCGAGTTCGAAGACAATGCGCTCGTGCGCCTGCTGTGCGGCGCGCACGACGAGCATCTGGCGCGCGTCGAGAAGGCGCTCGACGTCACCATCGTCGCCAAGGGCAACCGCCTCACGATCGCCGGCCCCGACGACAAGCGCGAGGCCGCGCGCGTCGCATTGGCGCAGCTCTACACGCGCCTGAAGCGCGGGCGCGACATCGAGCCCGCGGATGTCGACGCCGAGATCCGCTTCGCGCGCCAGCACATCGCGAGCCCGGATCAGACCTCCGAGCGGCGCGCGTTTGCCGATCGCGCGAGCAGCGACCGCCACAGCGGCGACCTCGTGATCGGCACGCGCAAACGCCAGATTGTGCCGCGCACGCCCAACCAGGCGAATTACATTCGCGCGCTCAAGAGCACCGAACTGGTGGTGGCGCTGGGGCCGGCCGGAACCGGCAAGAGCTATCTCGCCGTGGCGATGGCCGTCACCATGCTGCAGGCGGGGCAGGTCGAGCGCATCATCCTTTCGCGCCCGGCCGTCGAAGCCGGCGAGCGCCTCGGCTTCCTCCCGGGCGACATCAAGGAGAAGGTCGATCCCTATCTCCGCCCGCTCTACGACGCGCTCTACGATCTCCTGCCCGGCGACCAGGTGACGAAGCGCCTCGAAACCGGCGAGATCGAGGTGGCGCCCCTGGCCTTCATGCGCGGGCGCACGCTCGCCAACGCCTACATCATCGTTGACGAGGCGCAGAACACGACACCGATGCAGATGAAGATGCTGCTGACGCGCATGGGCGAGAATTCGCGCATGGTCGTCACCGGCGATCTCACGCAAATCGATTTGCCGTCGGGCGTCATGTCGGGCTTGCGCGACGCGGTCGAGATCTTGGAAGGCATGCCGGGTGTCCACTTCATCCATTTTGGCCACGCCGACGTGGTGCGGCACGAATTGGTGGCGCGCATCGCGCGCGCCTATGACGAGCGCGACGGCCGCCAGGCCGAGCTCAATCTTCTCCCCACGGCGCAAAAGAAGCGCGGGCGGGTTTGATGCCGCGGCAACGCGTCAGCGTGGCACTGCGTTGTGCCGCCTGGGCGGAGGCGTTGCCGCGTGCCGAGCGCTTCGCCCAGCACGTGGTCGGTGCCGTGCTCGACGACCGGCGCGTTGGCGTGAGGCGTCCGGCCGAAATCGGCGTGGTGCTGGCCGACGACGGTTTCGTGCGCCGCCTCAACCGCGAACACCGCGGCAAGGACAAGCCCACCAACGTGCTCTCGTTTCCGCTCGACGACGCAGCCGCGGCCAAGGGGCACCGGCTGCTTCTGGGCGACGTCGTCCTCGCCTATCGCACGATCCGGCGCGAGGCTAAGGCGGAGCGGAAAAGCATCGGCCGCCACGCCGCGCATCTCCTCGTGCACGGCACGCTGCATCTCCTGGGCTTCGATCACGAGCGCGCCAAGGCCGCCCGCATCATGGAAGGGCACGAGGTGCGCATTCTGAAGCGCCTCGGCGTCCCCGATCCTTATCGGCCCGATCCTTATCGCGCGCCGGCGCGCACCGGGCACGCGCCATGAACGACCAGCCCTCGAGCCGCTCGCTGCAATCCGCGGAGGCGCCCGACGAACCGGCGGAAGCGGGTGCCAAGAAGAGGCGCGGGGGCGCCGGCGCGTTGTCGCGGCTGCTGCGCACCTTGCGGCGCGGCAAGCGCAGCGAGGAGCTGCGCGATACGCTCGAAGAGATCATCGAGGCCGCGGATTTCAAGGGCGAGGAGCTGGCGCCCGACGAGCGCCGCCTGCTGCGCAACATCCTCCGCCTCCACGCTGTCACCGCCGCCGACGTCATGGTGCCGCGCGCCGACATCGTCGCGGCCGAGATCGCGACGCCGCTGCCGCGCTTGATCGAAACCGTGAAGCGCTCGGGCCATTCGCGCCTGCCGGTCTATCGCGGCGCGCTCGACGAGATCGTCGGCATGGTCCACGTGAAGGACCTCATGGCGTATTGGTCCCAGCGGCGCGGCTTCTCGATCGAGGCGGTGCTGCGGAAGGTGCTGTTCGCGGCGCCGTCGATGCGCGTGCTCGATCTGTTGAAGGAAATGCGCATCACGCGCCTGCACCTCGCGCTCGTCGTCGACGAATATGGCGGCGTCGACGGGCTCGTGACCATCGAGGATCTCGTCGAGGAGATCGTCGGCGAAATCGAGGACGAGCACGACGAAGAGGCGCCGCCGAGCCTCGTCGCGGAGGCGCCCGGCATCGCGCTCGCCGACGCGCGCGTGAAGCTCGACGAATTCGAGCAACGCTTCGGCGCCTTCGTGACCCCCGAGGAGCGCGAAGAGGCCGATACGCTGGGCGGCCTCGTCTTCTATCTCGCCAATCGCGTGCCCTCGCGCGGCGAGCTCATCAAGCATTCGTCCGGCATCGAGTTCGAGGTCGTCGACGCCGATCCGCGCCGCGTTCGCCTCTTGCGCGTCCGCCACCTTCCGGTCGAAAACGCGCCCAATGTCGGCGAGGATTGAAACGCAACTACCGGCGGCCGCGGTGCACGCAGCGCCCGGCGCGTCGGCGCGCTGGGTCGAGGCGATTGCCGGCCGGCGCGGCTGGCGCCGGCGCGGCGCCGCGATCCTATTGGGCG
>JBKOUH010000127.1:0-3445 GCA_046723285.1 Pseudomonadota bacterium | reverse complement strand
GCGTTGGTTTGGCCGGTGGCTTCGGCGCGGGCTTCGATTCAGGCTTGGCTTTGGATTTCGGCGGCGCCAGGAATTTCGCCTTGGCTTCGGCGAGGCCTTTGTCCTCTTTGCTTGGCTTGGGCTCGGTCTTTGGTTTCTTCGGCTTGGGCGGCTTGCCGCCGGCCTTCTCGATGCGCGCGTCGATCAGCGAGATCGCCTGGTCGAGCGTCACGTTTTCCGGCGTCGTGCCTTGCGGCAGGTTGGCGTAGGTCTTGCCGAGGCGCACATACGGACCGTAGCGGCCGACCGCGGCGGTGATCTTGTCGCCGAGCGTCGGGTGCTCGCCCACTTCGCGCTCGGGCGGGCGGCTCGCCCCGCGGCGCTGCTTGGGCTCGGCCAGCAGGCTGACCGCGTGGTTGAGGCCGATGGTCAACACATCGGCCGGTGTCGGCAGGTTCCGGTATTCCTTGCCATGCTGGATATAAGGTCCGTAGCGCCCGATGTTCGCCTTGATCGGCTCGCCGTCCGTGGGGTGCTTGCCGACTTCGCGCGGCAGCGCCAGCAGCTTCAGCGCCAGCTCCAGATCGACCGTCGCCGGATCGAAGCCTTTTGGCACCGAGGCGCGCTTGGGCTTTTCGCCCTTCGTGCCCGCGGGCGGCTTGTCGCCGAGCTGCACATAAGGGCCGTAGGGCCCGTCCTTCATGAAGACGGGGAGGCTGGTCGCGGGATCGGTGCCGATCAGGCGCGCCTCGGTCACGACCGGCGGCGTGGCGCCGGTGGGATCGGCGATCGCGAGCTGGCGCGTATAGGTGCACTCCGGATAATTCGAGCAGCCGATGAAGCCGCCGAACTTGCCGACCTTCAAGCCGAGGCGGCCATTGGCGCAGGCCGGACATTTCCGCGCGTCGCCGCCGTCGTCACGCGGCGGAAAGAAGTGCGGACCCAGCGCCGCGTCGAGCGCGTCGATGACCTGGGTGATGCGCAGCGTCTTGGCATGCGCGATCGCCTCGTGGAACGCCGTCCAGAAATCGCGCAGCACCTTCTTCCAGTCGATGGTGCCGCCCGAGATCTCGTCGAGCTGGTTCTCGAGATCGGCGGTGAAATCGTATTCGACGTAGCGGCCGAAGAACTCGGTGAGGAAGGAGACGAGCACGCGCCCGCGGTCCTCGGGGATGAAGCGGCGCTTGTCGATGCGGACGTAGCCGCGATCCTGCAGCACGGTGAGGATCTGAGCGTAGGTCGAGGGCCGGCCGATGCCGAGCTCCTCGAGCTTCTTTACCAGGCTCGCTTCCGAGTAGCGCGGCGGCGGCTGGGTGAAGTGCTGAAGGCCGTTGATGCCGTCGCGAACAATCTTCTCCGCGGTTTTCTCCGGCGTGGCCTTCGGCACGTCAGATGCTGCGGCCGGGGGAGGTGCCGCCAGAGCGGCGGTGCGCTGATCGGTGCGCTCCACCGCCTCGCCTTTTTCCATCGGCGGGAGGATGCGGTTCTCCTCTTCCTCGTCCTCGGGCGTGTCGTCGCGGTCCTCGTGGTAGAGCTTCAAGAAGCCGTCGAACTTGATCACCGAGCCGTTGGCACGGAGCTTGACAAGCCGGTTCTGGCTGGCCACGTCGACGGCGACCTGATCGAGCACCGCGCTCGCCATTTCGCAGGCGACGGTGCGCTTCCAGACGAGGTCGTAGAGCTTCCGCTGGTCGTCGTCCAAAAACCGGGCGACCTGCTCCGGGGTGCGGAACAGGTCGGACGGCCGGATCGCCTCATGCGCTTCCTGCGCATTCTTGGCTTTGGTCTTGTAGACGCGAGGCTCGGCCGGCACGTAGTCGGCGCCGTATTTCTCGCCGATGAGCTTCCGCGTCGCGACCACCGCCTCCTGCGACAGGGTCACGCTGTCGGTGCGCATATAGGTGATGACGCCGGTCGATTCGCCCTCGATGTCGACGCCCTCGTAGAGGCGCTGCGCGGTGCGCATCGTGCGGTTGGCGCCGAAGCCGAGCTTGCGCGAGGCCTCCTGCTGCAGCGACGAGGTGTTGAACGGCGGCGGCGGATTGCGCCGGACCTCGCGCCGCTCGATCTCGTCGACCGCGAACGCCGCGGCCTCGATCGCGCGCACCGCGGATTCGGCGTCGGCCTTGCTGCCGATGCCGAGGCGGTCGAGCTTCTTGCCGTCGAGATGCGTCAGGCGCGCGGTGAAGAGCTCGCCCTTGGCGGTCAGGAAATCGACCTCGATCGTCCAATATTCCTGCGCGCGGAACAGCTCGATCTCGGACTCGCGCTCGGAGATGAGCCGGAGCGCCACCGACTGCACGCGGCCGGCCGAGCGCGATCCCGGCAGCTTCCGCCACAGCACCGGCGAAAGCGTGAAGCCCACGAGATAATCGAGCGCGCGGCGCGCGCGGTAGGCGTTGACGAGATCCTGATCGATGTTGCGCGGATGCGCGAGCGCGTCGCGCACCGCGTCGCGCGTGATCTGGTTGAAGGTGACGCGCTGGACGTCGATGCCCTTCAGCGCGCCCTTATGGCGCAGCACCTCTTCCAAATGCCACGAGATCGCCTCGCCCTCGCGGTCGGGGTCGGTGGCGAGGATCAGGCGCTTGGCGTTCTTGAGGCTCTTGGCGATCTCGCCGAGCGCGTTGCGCTTGTCGCGCAGCTCCCACTTCATCTCGAAGTCCTGCGCGGGATCGACCGAGCCGTCCTTCTCGACGAGATCGCGCACGTGACCGTAGCTCGCCAGCACCTTGTAGCCGCTGCCGAGGTATTTGTTGATCGTCTGCGCTTTCGCCGGCGATTCGACGACGACGACGTCCATTACGGACTCCGGACTCGTTTGCTACCGATGGCCTGGATTGCGATACGCGAAATGTGAAAAAAGGGTTCCAAACCCTTTTTGCAAGGGCGGGTCGCGTCCAGCCGCCGGTTTGAGCGGCGCGTCAAACACGACTTGCCCGGGTGTTGTCAAGTTCCGAGCCGGGCCACGCGGTTCCCGGGGTGGCGCTCGATGCGCCCCGCGAGCTCCAATTCCAGCAGCGCCGATGCAACCAGGGCGGGCGGGAGATCGGTCTGGCGCACGAGCTCGTCGACGGCCGTCGGCGACGGCGAAAGATGCTCGATGAGCAGCGTGCGCGCTTTGTCGGAATCGGCCTCGGCCGGAGGCGCCAGCGGCGCCAAATCGGGCTCGGCCAGCGCCATCGCGGGTGCGGGGGAAATACGCCGGCCGGACAGCGCGCGCAGCACGTCTTCGGCGCTTTCGGTGAGCGCGGCGCCTTGCCTGATCAAATTATTGCTACCGTGACAGCGCGGATCGAGCGGCGAGCCCGGAACGGCGAACACCTCGCGCCCCTGCTCGCCGGCGAGGCGCGCGGTGATCAGCGAGCCCGAGCGCAGCGCCGCCTCAACGACGACGACACCGTAGGACAGGCCGGAGACGATGCGGTTGCGCCGCGGGAAGTCGCGAGCAATCGCCGTCCAGTGT
>JBKOUH010000085.1:0-3162 GCA_046723285.1 Pseudomonadota bacterium | reverse complement strand
GTCCGGGCGTGTGGGGATTGGGAAAGATTGAAACACGGAGGAGACGGAGAACACAGAGAAGATTCGACGGCGCGCACCATCGCGCGCGTCCGAGGCATGGCGCGGCACGCGCGGTTGCGCAAATTGTGTCGCGGCTTAGCTGCCGGAGCTGGCGGTGCGCGTCGAGCCGTGGATGCTGGCGGTGCGGCCGAAGCCGCCGCGCGTCACCGTCGAGCTCTTGAAGGCCGAGGTCGTCGTCGAGTGCGGCACGCTCTGGATGCCGGTCTTGGCCGTCACCGGGCGGTTGTCGCCGGTGCGGAACTGAGTGCCATTCTGCGTGCGATAGAGCGGCTGCGGCGTGAAGCTCGAATTGCGCCCCAGCATGTAGCCGATGAAGTAGGGCATGAACGTCGACGTGCCCGAGGTCGTGCGATAAGGCGACTCCTCGCACTTGCCGGCGCCAAAATCCGCTTCGCAATCCGCCTTGGAGGCGTATTTGGGCGCGACTTTCTTGTGCTCCTCCTTGGCCGTCTCGAAGGCCTTGCGGCACTCGTCGTCGGTGAACTGCTTGTCGGCGATGCACTGGTCGACGGAGGTGTAGACGCCGGCCGGCGTCTCCTTTTCGCCGCAAGCCGAGAGCGCGAGCGCGCTGGCGCCCATCGCCAGCAGGGCCACGTAGCGGGAGCGTTTCATCCTTGCCCTCATGTTTCGGTGCCATTCGGCAGAACTAGCCGGGCACCGGCGAATCTGCGAGCGGCGGCGGGGGCGTCGCAGTGATCCCCTTCACACCGATAATCGGTCGCTGTGGTTAAATATAGGTAGAAGCGATTATCCGCCAGACAGCGCGCCGATCATAGGCAGTTTTGCTTATCGTGCCGGGCGCGCGCCGATCCGCCGCCGGGCCCGATGTTCACAAAAGCCAACATCTGCGTTTCCGTTGGCTTTTGTTGGCTTTGCTGCGGCCTCGATGTTGGCTTTCGTGGGCTTTTCGCTGCCCGCGATGCTGGCTTTTGTCGGCTTTCGGCGCCGCGCGCATGCTGCGCTCGAAGACGCGCTCGCCGAGCCGGAGCTTCCACGGATGCACGCTCACGATCGCCAAGAGCCCGGCAACGGTCCAAGGATCGGCGGCGAGGCGCGCGCGCACTTCGGCCTCGTCGGCTGCTTGGATGATCAGCAGCGCCGCGTCCTTGCCGTCGAGCGGGCCGCCGAGCAGCACGAAGCCTTCGGCCACGAGCGCGTTCATGAAATCGGCGTGGCCGCGCCAATCGTCCTGGCCTTCGAGCGGCTCGGCCGGACTCCAGCGCGCGCCGCGCGTGCGCATCACGGCGAACAAGCGGCTCATCCTCGCACGACCGGCATCCACGCGGCTCCGAATCTTCGCAGCCGCGCTGCATAGAACAAAAATAGAACATTATCAAGAGCCGGCCGGCGATCGCCGGCAGATCGCGCGCGAAAATCGCGCTCTCATGCCCGTGCGTTGCGGGCGCGGATGGCGCCGCCTATCATGGCCGCATCGGCGGCGCGGAGCGGGGCCATGGCGTACGCGCTTCTCTTCGATCGCAGGCAGAGGGTTCTCGTGGCGCGGCTCACCGGCGCGCTGACCGAGGACTCGCTATCGGCAATGCGCGCCGCGGCCCGCCGCTTCGTTACCCGGGAAGGCGCGTGCCGCGCGATCGTCGACCTCTCCGCCGTCGGGCGTGCCGACGTTTCCGGACGCTTCATCGCGGCGATCGCCGAATCCGGCCCGATCATCGCCCGCGAAATGCGCGTGATCGTGGCGCCGGCGCCCGAAGTGTTCGGCCTCTCGCGCATGTACGAGCTGCACCAATTCTCGACCGCCGACAACACGCTGGTCGTCCACACGCTGGCCGAAGCCCACGCGGCGCTCGGCGTGCGCGCGCTCGAGCTCGAGCCGATCGAGAGCGCATAGCGCCGGTCACGCGCGAATCTCGGCGCCCTACTCCGCCTTCTTCGCCGGCGCGGCGCCGGTGAACGTCGCTTCGCTTATGCCGAACAGCTTGGCCCCGTTGCGCCACGCCATTTTCTCGGCGACGGCGGGCGGGAGTTTCGCGAGCCAGGCGCGCGTCTCGGCCTGGATCTCGGGCATGCGGTGCCAGCGCGACGTCACGTAGGTGTCGGTGCCGACGAGCCAGCGGTCCTGGTATTTGACGAAGACCTCTTTCCACGCCGGATCGAGCGCGCCGCCGGGGCCGATGTCGTGGCGGATCGCGGTCTCGACCCAGAGATTGGGATAGCGCGCCAACATCGTCCCGACTGCGTCGGGAGTCGTGAAGCCCGCATGGGCCCAGAGCACGCGCGCCTTGGCGTCGTGCTGGAACAAGAGCTCGACCGCGCGCGCATCGGAATGGGCGTGGAGGATGAGATTGCGCGCCACGGCCATGGCGACGATCTCTTTCACGACCGCCGAGGCCGCGTCCTCGCCGTAGAGGTGGAACTCGCCGAGGCCCTTGTGCACGCCGAGCTTCAGCCGCTCGGCGAGATAGGCCGGCATGCCGGCATCCTTGTGCCAGCCATCCATGTCGGCGCGCGTGCGATAGGGGCGCAGCATCGGCACCACGCGCCTGGGATCGGCGCGATACATCGTGATCGTCGCCGCGTCCGACGTGCTCGACACCGCCGCCATACGCACGCCCGCCTTGTCGAGGATCGCCAGCGCCCGCTCGAGCGGAATCTCGTCGTGCGTGTTCTCCGACCAGTGCACATGCGCGTCGAACAGCGGGAGATCGGCGCCGACGGCGAAGGTGCGCGGGGCCGATGACGCGAGCATCGCGGCAGCCACTGCAGCGGTCGTAGCGGCGAGGAGCGAGCGGCGGGGGAGCATTGCGAGGCCTCCGAAATCGACGTGCAACGCAGAATAAGCGCGCGCACTCGAGTACGGAAGCAGCGGTCGCGATTGCACAACCGCAAATCGCATTGGGAGCAGGTTTGAGGTAGTTCGATATATTCTATATTTGTTCTTGACTGAGGCCACATATCTTGATTATATTCCTTTAATGAGACGCACTTTGCCCCCTGCTCCATCGATCACCGCTGGCCGAATTTGAGGAAGTCCAAGATGAGCGCCGATTTTGACCTCCTTTCCCTCCAACGTCCGGTTGGAACGGGCCAGGAAAACAACCCTGACGACGTTGAAGCTCTCGACGACGCACTCCGTGCGATCCG
>JBKOUH010000347.1:0-6452 GCA_046723285.1 Pseudomonadota bacterium | reverse complement strand
ATTTGGCCGTAAGCGCCGCTCGTGCGGCGTGTCAGTGCCGGAAGTGGCGCTGGCCGGTGAACACCATGGCAAGGCCTTTGTCGTCGGCGGCCTTGATCACCTCGTCGTCGCGCACCGAGCCGCCGGGCTGGATCACGGCGGTGGCGCCGGCCTCGGCCGCGGCGAGTAGGCCGTCGGCGAACGGGAAGAACGCATCGGAGGCGTCGACCGAGCCCACGACCGGGTTGGCGCTTTTGCCCGCGGCCTTGGCCGCCTCGGCGGCTTTCCCCACCGCGATGCGCGCCGAATCGACCCGGCTCATCTGCCCGGCGCCGATGCCGACCGTGGCGCGGTCCTTCACATAGACGATGGCGTTCGACTTCACGTGCTTGCACACGGTGAACGCGAACATGAGATCGGCAATCTCGCCCTTGGTCGGCATGCGCCTGGTCACGACCTTCAATTCGCCCTCGATCACCGAGCGGTCGCGGCTCTGCACGAGATATCCGCCCGAGAGCGAGCGGATCACCCAGCCCCCGTCCTTGGGATCAGGCAGGCGGCCGGTGAGGAGCAGGCGGAGATTTTTCTTTTTCGCCAGAATTGCCTTGGCCTCGGCGTCGGCGTCGGGCGCGATGATCACCTCGGAGAAGATCTCGGCGATCTTCGCGGTGGCGGCGCCGTCGAGCGTGCGGTTCAGCGCGATGATGCCGCCGAAGGCGCTGACCGGATCGCAGGCGAGCGCCTTGTCCCACGCATCGGCGCAAGAATCGGCCGTGGCGACGCCGCACGGGTTCGCGTGCTTCACGATTACGATCGCCGGCCGGTCGAACTCGGCGACGAGCTCATAGGCCGCGTCCGCGTCGTTGAGATTGTTGTACGAAAGCTCCTTGCCCTGCACCTGCCGGGCCGTGGCGATGCCGGGCCGGTTGCTGCCGTCGGTGTAAAAGGCCGCGCGCTGGTGCGGGTTCTCGCCGTAGCGCAGCGCCTGGCGGCGCACGCCGGCCAGGACGAGCCGCGGCGGGAATTCCTCGCCGTTGACGCGCGCGAACCATTGCGAGATCGCGGCGTCGTAAGCGCCGGTGCGCGCATAGGCCGAGGCGGCGAATCGCTTTCTCAAATCCGCACCGACCGCGCCGTTGTTGGCCTTCATCTCGTCCATCAGCGCCGCGTAGTCGGCCGGGTCGGTGGCGACGGCGACGAAATCGTGGTTCTTGGCGGCGGCGCGCATGAGCGCCGGACCGCCGATGTCGATGTTCTCGATGCACTCCTCGAAGCCGGCGCCTTTGGCCGCCGTCGCCTCGAACGGATAGAGATTGATCACCACGAGATCGATCGGCTTGATGCCGTGCGTCTGCATTGCCTCGACATGCCCGGGCGCATCGCGCCGCGCCAGGATGCCCCCATGGATCTTGGGCTGCAGCGTCTTGACCCGCCCGTCCATCATCTCGGGAAAGCCGGTGTAGTCGGAAACTTCGGTTACCGTCACGCCGGCATCACGCAGCGCCTTGGCCGAGCCGCCGGTCGAAAGAATCTCGACCCCGCGCGCGGCGAGGAATTTCCCGAGCTCCGGGAGCCCGGTTTTGTCGGAGACGGAAACGAGGGCGCGGCGGATAGGGGTGAAAGTGATCATATGTCGGCGTCGCCTCAACTTTCCCTATTCTTGTCGTTCCCGCGAAAGCGGGGACCCAATCCGCGTCTCCGCCGAGGGATGTCGACAGAAAATCGTCTCGCGGCGACATGGGTTCCCGCTTTCGCGGGAACGACAAGCAAACGAAGAGGGCTTTAGCCGCGACCGCGACCGGTGATCAAGCGCGCAAAGTGCAGCGCTTACCGCCCGGCGACGCTCTCGTCCGCCGCGCCGTTCGGCGTCGGCCGGTATTCCGGCACGAGGTGCTTCAGCAGCGCGAGCGACTCCGGCGTCGCACCGGCGCGGGCGTGGCGCTCCAGATCGTCGAACGCGCGCGCAAGCAGCTTCAGGTCCGAGGTACGCGGGCTTGCCAGCAGGATCGCCTTGGCGCCGGTCGGCACCAGGTCTTCCTGCGCGTGCAGCAGCTCTTCGCGGAGCTTTTCGCCGGGCCTCAGCCCCGTGAACGCGATCTTGATGTCGCGCTCAGGCGTCTTGCCCGCGAGGCGGATCATCTGGCGCGCGAGCTCCACGATCTTCACCGGCTGGCCCATGTCGAGCACGAACACCTTGCCGCTGAAGCGGCGGTCGCCGGCGCCGACGGCCGAGGCCATGAGCACGAGCTCCACCGCCTCGCGCACGGTCATGAAATAGCGGTCGACCTCGGGGTGCGTGACGGTGAGCGGGCCGCCCTCGGCGAGTTGCTTCTGGAAGAGCGGCACGACCGAGCCGGTCGAGCCCAGCACATTGCCGAAGCGCACAACGACGAAATGGGTGCCGGCGCTCGGCTTCTTGGCCTCGGCGAGATCGAGCGCCTGGCAATATTGCTCGGCCAGGCGTTTCGAGGCGCCCATCACGCTGGTGGGGTTCACGGCCTTGTCGGTCGAGATCACGACCATCGAGGCGACGCCGTGCTTGACGCAGGCATCGGCCACGATGCGCGTGCCGATCGCGTTGGTCAGCACGCCTTCGTCCGGATGCGCCTCCACCATCGGCACGTGCTTCAGCGCCGCGGCGTGGAACACGATCTCCGGCCGCTCGGCGCCCATCAGCGCGCCGACGCGGCGCGCGTCGCGCACATCTGCCAGGAGCGCGGCGCGCGGCAAGGCGGCATGGCGGCGCGAAAGCTCGAGGTCGATCTCGTAGAGCTGGTATTCGGAGGCATCGAGCAGGGCGAGGCGCGCGGGGCCGAAATCCGAGATCTGGCGCACCAGCTCGCTGCCGATCGAGCCGCCGGCGCCGGTGATGAGCACGCGCTTCCCGGCGCAAAGCGCCTGCATCGCCGGGCGGTCGAGCACGGCCTGAGCCCGGCCCAGCAAGTCCTCGATCGCGATCGGCCGAAGCTCGATGTTGCTGTCGCTCGGGCCCTCGCGGAAATCGGTGGCCCGCGGCACGCGGGCGACCGTCATGCCGAGCGCGTCGGCGCGCTCGAAGAGCTCGCGCAGCTTCTCGCCGTCGAGGTCGGGGATGGTGACGATCAGGCGGCGCGGCCGGCGGCCGCGGCGATCCAGCTTGGCCACCACCTCGGCCATCTGCTCCTCGGTGCCGAGAACGTCGACGCCGTGGATGCGGCGCCCGACGCGCGTACCCTTGCGCGCGATGAGGCCCACCGCTTCGTAAGGCGTCGTCGGCTGCCGGGTCAACGCGCGGAGAAACAGCTCGGCCTCGTCGCCGGCGCCGTGGAGCAGAACGGGGATGCTGCGCCCGCGGTCGCGCTTCAGCACGTAATCGAGGCGGCGGTCGCGCAGGATGCGATAGGCGACGCGCGGCCCCGTCAACAGCGCCACCAGCACCAGCCAGTTGATCACGAGCTGCGAGCGCGGCAGGTCCTCGAGCCGCGTCAGCAGGAACTGGAGCGGCACGAAGATCAAGATCGCGATCGCCGTCGCCTTCACGATCGCGATCACGTCGTTGAGCGACGCGTAGCGCCAGATGCCGCGATAAAGGCCCATCGCGGCGAAGACCGCGGCGCAGCAGGCGACGAAGACGGGTAGGCTCGTCGGCAGCAGGCGCTCGGCATACTCGCCGAAATTCACGCCGCCCAGGCGCAGATAGAGCGCGGCCACGAACGAGATCGCGGCCATCACCACGTCGTGGGCGAGGGCGACAAAGGCCTGGGGCGAACGGACGAGATGTTGCATCAGGCGGTTATACTAGCACGCCGGCGCCGGAGCCCAAGCGCTTCATCCGGCGGGATTTTTCGCGGGCTCGGCGCGCGCCGCGGCGGCGCCGCGGGCGGCGAAGAAGGCGAGCAGCAGCGCCACCGCACCTCCGGCCGCCATCAGCGCCAGCCACGGCCAGCCGAGTCCGGCCGCGGCGGCGAGCGCGATCAGCAGGATGTTGAGCGCGCCGATACAGAGCGAGACTTGACTGTGGCTCAGTCCGCCCTGATGGGCACGTTGATAGAAATGGCTCTTGTGTGCCTCCCAGGGCTTCTGGCCGGTCAACGCGCGCGCGAAGAGAACGATCGTGGCATCGGCGAGATAGTAGAGCGGCAGGATGAGCGCCGCCGCCCAATGGCCCGCGACCGCGGCTTGAATCAAATAGCCGCCGACGATGTAGCCGAGCGGCACGCTGCCGACGTCGCCGAGGAAAATCCGCGCCGGGTGCCAATTCCAGACGAGAAATCCGATCGCGGCGCCGGCCAGCGCCAAGCCGGCCAAGCCTTGCCCGGCCACCGACCCCAGGCTCACCACCGCCAGCGCCACGAGGCCGACACCGATGCTCGCGGTCTCTGTGCCGGTGATGCCGTCGATGCCGTCCATGAAATTGTAGAGGTTCACGAACCACATCCAGGCGAGCGCCAGTGGAATGCCGACGAGCCATGGCGCAAGGCCGAAGCGCTCGGCGAGCGGGCCGATGCCGATCGCGACAAGGCCGGCGGCGACGGCCGCGAACTGCAACGCGAGGCGCAGGCGCCAATCGGCGCCGCGGCGGTCGTCGAGCCATGACACCGCGGCCAGCGCCGTGAGCGCCAAGGTCAAAACGGCGAGACGCCAGAGCGGCGCGCCGGTCGCGACCTGAATCACCCAGAGCGCCACGGCCACGACCGCGACGACGACAAGCCCGCCGCCGCGCGGCGTCGGTCTCTTGTGCGAGCTGCGCTCGTTGGGCCGGTCGAGCACGGCGCGGGCGGTCAGCCAGGGCAACAGCAGACGCACGCCCAGCGCGGTCGCGGCGAGCGGCAGGATGAAGGCGAGGATGGCCGGCACCCAATGCGACATCGACGGGCTTATAGGCGCGGGCGGCCGAAATTGAAACGGTCAGGCGGCTGCAGCTCCGGTGATCGGCGGAGCGCGATCGACCATACGCTCGGCTGGTAGATGAACGGTGACGGTCGTGCCGCGACCTAACTCACTGGCAATCACGAGGCGTCCGCCGTGCATCTCGGCGAAATGCTTGCATATCGACAGGCCGAGGCCCGTATCCTGCCGGCGGCGCGCACGCTTCGAATTGGAGGCATAGGGCTGAAGCGCTTGCTGCACTTCTTCGGGCGTCATGCCGATACCTTCGTCAGCGACCTCGATCATGACCCCGCCATGTTCACCGTTTCGCCAGAGCAACCGCACACGCCCTCCGCGATCGGAGAATTTGATGCCGTTGCTGAGGAGGTTGAGAACGATTTGGCGCAGGAGACGCGGGTCGCCCCGCACCGCGAGCGCCGGCGACGCCTCGTCGATCTCCAGCACGACACCCGCCGCGCGAGCGCGCTCGTGCAGCAACAGCGCCGTCGAGCGGCCTACGTCGACCAAATCGACGACCTCTTCTTCCATTTCCCACTTACCCGCCTCCACCTTGGCGAGGTCAAGGATGTTATTGATGACCTGCAGCAGATGCTGCCCACTGGATTCGATATCACGAAGATATTCTCGGTAGCGCGGCGAGCCGACTGGCCCGAACACTTCTTTTGTCATCATCTCGGTGAAACCCAGGACCGCGTTCATTGGCGTTCGCAGCTCGTGGCTCATTTGTGCGAGAAATTCGGACTTGCTCCGGTTTGCAGCTTCGGCGCCCAGCTTGGCGAGGAGCGCATCCCGACGTTCCGCACGCAATCGCTGGGCTTGCACCCAGAGCCTTATGGCGGCCGCAATTGCGCCGAGGATCGCCAGTAAGGCGACGGCCCCCGTGATGCGAATACGATCGTGCCAGGCGGCGAGGGCAACGGCCCGGCTTATGCTCACGGCGACGACGACGGGATAACCCGTGACCGCGCGATAGCTGAAGATCCGCTCTTCGCCGGAAGGAGACGCAATTCCGTGATAGGTGCCGACGTCGCTCTTCGGCAAGTACTCGCGGAAGAGCGGGCCCTGCGAATTGCTCCGCCCGATCCGTGAGGCGGGATCGGGAAATCGCGCAATGTACGTGCCGTCGCGAAGATAAAGGGAGAGATTGACCTTTTCCGCGATGTAATAGCGCTCGAGCACGCGACTCAAATACGACGCATTTAAAGTGGCCAAAGCCACACCCGCAAATTCCCCATTGGAGGCGTTGATTCGACGTGAGACCGGGCTGATCCACGCCCCGGTGAGACGAGAAACAATGGGCGCACTGATGTAGAAGCCGGCCTTCGGATTCAAAGTATGCGCGCGGAAATGGCTCTGATCGGCAATGTTGAGTGGCGGCGGATTCTCGTACACGGACGAAACCTCTCGGTCGCCGTCGCGATTCGTCCAACCAAGGCCTTCGAGGAGATTCGAAGTATTCTGAATTCCTCTGACCAATCGGTGGCCCGAAGCCGGCGAATGAGCCGACTCGGCCTGCCACTCCTGTCGAGCCAGGATCACTGCTTTCAATGCAAGATCGGCCGTCTCAAACAGCTGCCTAGTTTGCTCGGCCACGAGCGCAGCGG
>JBKOUH010000128.1:0-4111 GCA_046723285.1 Pseudomonadota bacterium | reverse complement strand
GGCTCGGGCGAGCTGTAGATGTCCATGTTCGTGATCGCCTGCTTCAAGGCCGTATAGGCCTTGGTCTTGTACGTTTCCTCAGGCGCGACGCGTTCGATGACGAGATCGGACACGGGGGTTCTTCTCCCGCGAGGGCGCTAGTGCCATTTCCGCCGAAAGGAGTGCCGCGCCGGGTAGCGCGTTTCAACTTTGAGCGATGGTTCGAGATTTGGCATGCCAGATACCACTTGTCAACGAAACGTCGACCAAAGGGGAGCGCTCCGCCTTACGGGTAATATATTACCGGTAATGTTAGCCTCGATTGCGCTGGTATGCCATATACAACGTTAAAACCGGAGCCGGCAGACTCTGCGACCGGCAATAATCGAACGGTCTAGGCGGGGAAGCGCAAGTGGAAGAAATCACAGCACTGTTGGGCGGATTTGGCGTCGCCCTCAGCCCCTTCAACCTGCTCCTAATGCTGCTGGGCATTCTGCTCGGCGTGATCATCGGCGTACTGCCCGGATTGGGCGGCGCGAACGGCGTGGCGATCCTGCTGCCGCTGACGTTCACGCTTGCCCAACGTCCGGGTGGGACGACCTCGGCGATCATCCTGCTCTCGTGCATCTACTGGGGCGCGCTGTTCGGCGGCGCCATCACTTCGATCCTGTTCAACATACCCGGCGAGCCCTGGTCGGTGGCCACGACCTTCGACGGCCACCCGATGGCGCGGAAGGGCAAGGCCGACGAGGCGCTGACGGCGGCCTTCACCTCGTCCTTCGTCGGCGCGCTCGTGGCCGTCATCGTCATCACGTTCCTGGCGCCGGTGGTGGCGCGATTCGCGTTGAAATTCGGGCCGGCCGAGCTGTTCGCGGTCCAGTTTCTGACCTTCGCGAGCTTCATCGGCATGGGGCGCGGCTCTCCGTTCAAGACGCTCGCCTCGATGATGCTCGGCTTCGCGCTGGCCGCGGTCGGGCTCGACACGATCACCGGCCAGCTCCGCATGACCTACGGCTTCACCGACCTCTTGAAGGGCTTCCAGTTCCTGGTGGCGGTGATCGGCCTGTTCGGCATCGGCGAAATCCTGATGTCGATGGAGGGCGGCCTCGCGTTCAGCGGCGCCAAGGCCAAGCTGCGCATGAACGCGGTGCTGACGACCTGGAAGCAGCTGCCGAAATACTGGGTGACTTCGCTCCGGAGCTGCCTCATCGGCTGCTGGATGGGCATCACGCCCGGCGGCGCCACGCCGGCCTCGTTCATGAGCTACGGCCTCGCCAAGCGCATGTCGAAGCACGGCGACACCTTCGGCAAGGGCAACATCGAAGGCGTGGTGGCGCCCGAGACCGCCGCGCACGCCGCCGGCACCAGCGCGCTCTTGCCGATGATCACGCTCGGCATACCCGGCTCGCCGACGGCCGCGGTGCTGCTGGGCGGCTTGCTGATCTGGGGATTGCAGCCCGGTCCGCTGCTTTTCGTCGAGCAGAAGGATTTCGTCTGGGGCCTGATCGCCAGCATGTATCTGGGCAACGTGGCCGGCCTCATCATCGTGTTGACCTGCGTGCCGTTCTTCGCCGCGATCCTCCGTATTCCCTTCAGTATCATCGCGCCCGCAATCATGGTGATCTGCGCCATCGGCGCCTACACGGTGAACAACGCCATGTTCGACGTGTGGCTGATGGTGGTGTTCGGCGTGATCGGCTACGTGTTCAACAAGCTCTCCTATCCGCTGCCGCCGCTCGTCCTGGCCCTTGTCCTCGGCGACATGGCGGAGAGCTCGTTCCGCCAGGCCATGCTGTCGTCGCAAGGCAGCCTGACCATCTTCTGGGACAATTGGCTGGTGGGCGGGATCATGGGCCTCGGCGTCATCTTGCTGTTCTGGCCGTTGATCAGCCGACTGCTCGCGTTTGCCCGCCGGCGCACGCCGGTGGCCGACGTGACGACCTGAAACCACAGGGAGGGACTACGCCTAAGCGTTCGAGCGTTCAAAACAAACAACCCGAAAATTGCGAGGAGAGGAAACATGTCGAAGCACGCGCATTCTCGCCGGATCGCGACATTGGTTCTTGCCGCCGGCGCAGCCGCGGTCGCCGTCGCGACAGCTCAGCCCGCCGCCGCGGAGGCCTGGCAGCCGTCGAAGCCCGTCACCTTTATCATTCCGGCCGGCACCGGCGGCGGCGCCGACCAGATGGCGCGGTTCATCCAGGGCATCGTCAGCAAGCACAGCCTGATGAGCCAGCCGATCATCGTCATCAACAAGGCCGGCGGCGCCGGCGCCGAGGGCTTCCTCGAAGTGAAGGGAAGCAAGGGCGACGCGCACAAGATCATCATCACGCTCTCGAACCTGTTCACGACACCGCTCGCCACCGGCACGCCGTTCAGCTGGAAGGACATGACGCCGGTCGCGATGCTGGCGCTTGACCAGTTCGTGCTCTGGGTCAACGCCGAATCGCCCTACAAGACCGCCAAGGAATACATGGACGCGGTCAAGGCCGGGAACGACCGCCAGTTCAAGATGGCGGGCACCGGCTCGAAGCAGGAAGATCAGATCATCACCGTGGCCTTGGAGCGGCTCACCGGCGGCAAGCACTTCACCTACATTCCGTTCGCGGGCGGCGGCGCCGTGGCCGTGCAGCTCGTCGGCAACCACGTCAACTCCACCGTCAACAACCCGATCGAGGCGGTGTCGCAATGGAGGGCGGGCAAGCTGCGCCCGCTCTGCATCTTCGACGCCAAGCGCAGCATCTACACCAACAAGGTGACGGCCACGATGGCCTGGAGCGACATCCCGACCTGCAAGGAATCGGGCGTCGACGTCGAGTATCAGATGCTGCGCGGCATCTTCATGTCGCCGGGCGTCACCAAGGATCAGGTCGCGTTCTATGTCGGCCTCTTCCAGAAGGTGCGCGAGACTCCCGATTGGAAGAAGTTCATGGAGGACGGAGCGTTCAACCAAACCTTCATGAGCGGCGACGAATACGTGAAATGGATCGAGGCGGCCGAGAAGACGCACTACGAGCTGATGAAGGAAGCGGGCTTCCTCGCCAAGAAGTGACGTGACTTGGAGGGCCGGACCCCGGCCGGGGCCCGGCCCTTTCGCTTGAACGCGCAGGATTGAAGCAAAATGAGCGACGGAGAAGGGCCCGAGGGCCCGCGGCTCGTCTCGATACGCACCATGGACATCGTGGTGGCGCTGCTGATGCTGGCGGCCGCTGCCGTGGTCATCAGCGACAGCATCCGGGTCGGGATCGGCTGGCAGGAAAACGAGGGCCCGCGCGCCGGATATTTCCCGTTCTACATCGGCGTGCTTTTGGGCGTGGCGAGCGCCGTCAACCTCATCCGCGCGTTGTTCGACGCCAAGGGCGCCACGAGGACATTCACGACGGCGCCGGCCATCCGCCAGGTGCTGGCGGTGCTGCTGCCGCTCCTCGTCTACGTGGCGGCGGTCGCCTACATCGGCATCTACGTGGCCTCGGCGATCTACATGACCCTATTCATGTGGTACTTCGGCAAGTACCCGGTCTGGCGCGGCGCCGTCATCGGAGTTGCCGTCTCCATCGTCTTCTTCCTGATGTTCGAAATCTGGTTCCTCGTGCCGCTCCCCAAGGGCCCGCTCGAGACCTGGCTCGGCTACTGAGTGCGCGCCGAGCGCTTTGACGCGGCCAGCGCCGCCGCTATCTTCCCTGGTATCGTATTCCGCCGCGGGGATCACGCGATGGGCTTCGGAATCATACTTCTTCGTCGTGGCGCGCGGGCGCGCGGCCTCGCGGCGGCGCCGCGCGCCGGCCAAGGCGCGGTGCAATGAGCAATGACTTCAAGGTGCCCTGCATCAAGGTGTGCGCGATGGAGCGGACGAGCGGCTGGTGCCTCGGCTGCGGACGCACGGGACGCGAGATCACGCGCTGGTGGAACTTCACCGATGACGAGCGCGCGGCGGTGCGTGCTGAGCTGCCGCTGCGCCTCGCCGCCATGGGCTTGCCACCGCGCGTAAGCCGCCCGCTCGGCTTGAGGCGCGCCTACGAGCAGCGCGTGGCGGCCGGCGACGCGATCATCAATGGCGCGGGGCGCGCTGGCGCCGGGGAGCCGACATCGTGAACGGGCGCGTGCTCAGCCCCTGCAACGACGTCTGCCAGCT
>JBKOUH010000323.1:0-3321 GCA_046723285.1 Pseudomonadota bacterium | reverse complement strand
CCTACGACCCATCGAACCAGCCCGCCGCCCGCAAGACCGGCGCGACCTGCGGCATGGCGATGACGGAGAAGCAGGGTGGATCCGATGTGCGCGCGAACACCACCGTCGCGCAGCCGATGGCCGACGGCTTCGCGCTGACCGGCCACAAATGGTTCTGCTCGGCGCCCATGTGCGACGCGTTCCTGACGCTCGCCCACACCGAAAAGGGCCTTTCCTGCTTCATCGTCCCACGCTTCCTGCCCGACGGCACGCAGAACCGCTTCCTGATCCAGCGCTTGAAGGACAAGCTCGGCAACAAGACCAATGCCTCGTCCGAGATCGAATACGACCGTACTTGGGCGCGCATGGTGGGGCCCGAGGGGCGCGGCGTCGCCACCATCCTCGAAATGGTGCAGCACACGCGCTTGGAATGCGTGATCGGCTCCACCGCCTTCATGCGCGCGGCTTTCGTGCAGGCCCTCCATCACGTCCAGCACCGGCGCGCGTTCCAGCGGCGCCTCATCGACCAGCCGCTGATGCGCTCGGTCGTCGCCGATCTCGCGGTGGAGTGCGAGGCGGCGGTGGCGCTGATGCTGCGCGTCGCGCGCGCTTTCGACGAGGCGCAGGCTGGCAAGAACGCGGCCTTCGCGCGCCTTGCGACGCCGGTCGCGAAATACTGGATCTGCCGGCGCGTCTCGCAGACCGTGCTCGAGGCGCTCGAGTGCTTCGGCGGCAACGGCTATGTCGAGGACGGGCCGATGGCGCGGCTCTACCGCGACGCGCCGCTGAACGGAATCTGGGAAGGCTCGGGCAACGTGATCTGCCTGGACGTGCTGCGGGCGCTCGAGCGCGAGCCCGATTCGCGCGACGCGTTCTTGGCCGAGCTTGATGCCGCCAAAGGCGCGGACCCGCGTTTTGACGCGCTGGTGTCGGCGCTCGCCGCCGATCTCGGCAAGCGCGATGGCACCGGGGAGATGGGCGCGCGCCATCTCGTCGAGCGCATGGCGCTGGCGCTCCAAGCCTCGCTGCTGCTGCGCCACACGCCCCACGAGGTCGCCGATCTCTTTATCGCCTCGCGCCTCGCGCATGCGGGCGGCCTCGCCATGGGCGCGCTGCCGGCCGGCGCCCGAATCGATCCCGTGATCGAGCGCGCCGCCTTCGACCTCGAGGCCGTGCGCACCCGCGGCAAGGGCGAAGAAATCCGCGTGCTGCCGATCGACAGCGGCGCCCAGGCCCGCGTTCGTATTTGAGGCGCTGCAGCCGGCGACGCTCGGCTACGGCCTGACCACCAGTTCCACGCGCCTGTTCTTGGCGCGGCCTTCCTCTGTCGCGTTGGTCGCGACCGGCGCCAGCGGGCCGACGCCGGCGGGGGTCAGCCGGTCCGCGGCGATGCCTTGCTGGCGCACCAGCCATTGCACCACCGCCACCGCGCGCTTCTCCGAGAGATCCTTGTTGTAAGCGACGGCGCCGACCGCGTCGGTGTGGCCGACGACATAGAGCTTCAGCACAGGATTGGCCTTCAAGAGCTTCGCGATCTCGCCCAGCGTCGCCGCCGATTCGGGCTTGATCTCGGCCTTGTTGAAATCGAACTGGATGCCGTAGAGCGCGACCCGGCCGTTCTGGTCGAGGCCGCGCTTCATCTCGTCGGCCTGGGGGTCGACCATGCGCCGCTCCATGCGGCCGACCTCGACCACGTCCATCAGCACCATCACCTTGTCGAAGGTTTCGGGCCACTGATTGAACTTGTTCTCGGCTATGGTGAGCGCCACGTAGACGGCGCCCTCGGGCCGGTCGAGCCAATAGGCGACGTAGCGCACGTCGTCGGGGAAGTTGAGCGCGAATTCGGTCATCTGCCCCTTGTTTTTGGGCTTTTGCGTGCTGGCGAGCGGATACATCCAGTGCGTCACGAACTGCCGGCCCTCGTCGGGCCCGCACTCGGCGCCGCTGCACGCGTAGAGCCGCTTGAAGCCCTTGGCGTCGAGGTCTTCGAGATAATTGCGCAGGACCTCGAGCGTCGCGCGCTTTTGCGGAACGACGTAGATGATGCGCGTGTGCCGCCCTTCGGGCTTGGCGCTGCGCTCGACCGAATAGGGCTGCGCCTGATTGGCGAAATCCGCCTTGAGCGGGCCGGTCGGGATCACGAAATCGGTGTATTCGCGCTGCTGGTAGCCGAGGATCCAGGAGCCCTCGTAGCGCTTGATCATCGGGTGGTCGCGCGTGCCCGGCGCGTCGGTCTCGGCGAGGGCGGCGGCGGGCGCGAACACGGCGAGCAGGGCGAGGGCTTGGACGCTCGGCCAAGAGGCCGAGCTTCGGGCGAAGCAAAGCTTCGCCAAGAAGCTCGGGAAGCGAGCGACGCGAGATAGGGTGGCGGCACGCATCGGCGGCATGTCCTTTCTTGTGTTTTGCCGCGACGACGCCGCGGCTTATTACGTCTGACGGCAATCGCCGGCATTGTGACGCTTGAGCAAGAGCTCGAACTTCGGGCCGAATTGCGCAGCTTGCGCAATCCGGCTGTAAGGCCGGCAATTGCCGGCCGACGTGGTAAACGGGCAGTGTAGGATCGGTAAACGAAACGTAAAGCGCCGCCGCTTGCGGCGAACGAGGGGAAGCGACGATGGATGCGATCAATCCGGCCGACCAGGCCGAACTCGACAAAGCCTACAGCGCCCGGGCGCCGCTCGGCGACAAATTCGAGAAGGTCTATCTCCCCGGCTTCACGACTTTCAGCGAGGCGGCGCGGAAGATGCTCCCGGTGCGCCGCGACATCCACTACGGGCCGCATCGCGACGAAGTGTGCGACGTGTTCCCCGCCGCCAGGCCCGGGGCACCGCTGATGCTCTACCTCCATGGCGGCTATTGGCGGATGCTGACCAAGGACGAGAACAGCTTCGTCGCCACCGCCCTGCAGCCGGCCGGCGCGACGGTGATGGTCAACACCTACTCGCTCTGCCCCGGCGTCCATATCGACGTGATCGTGCAGCAGTGCCGCGCCTTCATCGCCTGGGCGTGGAAGAACGCCGGCTTCTACAACGCCGACCCCAATCGCATCTTCATCAGCGGCCACTCGGCCGGCGGTCAGCTCGTCGGCATGATGCTGGCGACGGATTGGGAGCGCGACTACGGAATGCCCAACAACACGATCAAGGGCGCCGTGGCGATCAGCGGCATCTACGACATGAAGCCGCTCGCGCGCGCGTTCACGAACGAGTGGCTGCAGATCGCGCCCAACGCCGTCGCGCGCAACTCGCCGGTGAAGCTCGAGCCGAAATCCAAATGCCCGGTGATCGTGACCGTGGGCGGCGACGAATCGCCGGGCTTCCTCTCGCAGACCGAGATCTACAC
>JBKOUH010000129.1:0-1823 GCA_046723285.1 Pseudomonadota bacterium | reverse complement strand
CCTAATCACCCCCACTTAACCCAGTTTTTGTGATCATGGACCTTTCCGGCCTGCATCTCCTCGACCCGGCTGTCATCGATTCGGTTCGCGACACGCTTTTTTCCGCGCACGATCACGTCGTGAGCGCCGCGCATTCGCTCGCGGCCGCCTGGACGCCCGATGCCGGTCACGCCGGCGCGGTGCCGCACCACGGCTTCGGCCACCTCGGCCATGGCGATCACGGCGCCGTCGACGACGGTCGCGGCCAAGTCGATCTCGCCGAAGCGCCGGCGGAGAAGCCGGGTGAAAAACCACCGACCACGCCGCCCGACAAGAAGATCGTCGAAGGCTCGATCGAGCGGAAAGACGCGCCCGGCGCGGGCGGCCCGTCGTCGAGCGTCGATTTCTCGATCTGGGGCATCGTCTCGCGCGCGGATCCAATCGCAAAAGTGGTGATCGGGATTCTCTCGGTCGCCTCGGTGTGGAGCTGGGCGATCATCTTCGAGAAGATCATCGCGCTGCGCTCGGTCAACGGGCGCTCCGACAAGTTCGAGGACCGGTTCTGGTCGGGCGGCTCGGTCGATTCGCTGTTCGACGAAGTCGGCCGCCGGCCCAACAGCCCGATGGCCGCCCTCTTCGCCGCCGCGATGCGCGAGTGGCGCCAATCGACGGCGCCCGATCACACCGGCCAGCAGACGATCCTGGGCGGCGTCAAGGAGCGCATCGAGCGCGTGATGCACGTGACGCTCGGCCGCGAGATGTCGCGGCTCGAGCGCAATGTTGGTTTCCTCGCCACCGTCGGCGCCACGGCGCCCTTCATCGGCCTGTTCGGCACGGTGTGGGGCATCATGAGCAGCTTCCAGCACATCGCGATCCAGAAGAACACCAATCTCGCGACCGTGGCTCCGGGCATCTCGGAAGCGCTCTTCGCGACGGCGCTGGGCCTCCTCGCCGCCATCCCGGCGGTCATCGCCTATAACCGCTTCTCGGGCGAGCTCGACCGCTACGCGCACCGGCTCGAGGGCTTCACCGGCGAATTCACCGCCATCGTTTCGCGACAATTGGAAGGCGGGGTGCGCTGATGGCGATCGAGCTCGGCAGCGGAACGAGCGGCCGCGGCGGACGCGCTTACCGGCGCATGTCCGAGATCAACGTGACGCCGTTCGTCGACGTGATGCTGGTGCTGCTCGTGATCTTCATGGTGACGGCGCCCCTTCTCACGGTCGGCGTGCCGGTCGATCTGCCCAAGACGAACGCCGCCTCCATCAGCAAGCCCGACGAGCCGCTGATCGTCACCGTCACCGCCGAGGGCAAGGTCTATCTCCAGGAGACCGAGCTGACCGACGCGCAGCTCGTCGAGAAGCTGAAGGCGATGGCGGTCGACAAGGCCGAGCAGCGCCTTTACGTGCGCGGCGACAAGTCCGTGGCCTATGGCCGCGTGATGGAGGTGATGGGCCAGCTGGCCGGCGCGGGCTTCACCAAGGTGGCGCTCATCGCCGAGTCGGCGGAAGCGCCTGCCCCGGGCAAGGGGCAGCCGGCGCGGCCGGCGCCGCCGCGAACGACGCCGCGCTGACGGTGCCATGCGCTGGGGCCTCCCGCTCTCGATCTTCTTCCACGGCGTGATCGTGGTCGTGGTTCTGTTCGGCTGGCCGGTTTTCAGCAAGCCGATGGCCGAGAAGACGATCGAGGTGCCGGTCGAGATCGTGCGCTTCGACGAAACCAGCAATCCGCCGCCGGGCCAGAAGCAGGATCAGAAGGACGACCGCACGCCCGACGACGACAAGACCACGGGCAAGAGCCGCCCCTCCATGGCGCGACCCGAAACCGCGCCCGAACGCCCGGCC
>JBKOUH010000515.1:0-7053 GCA_046723285.1 Pseudomonadota bacterium | reverse complement strand
CCACCGAGGCGCCTGACCGCGGCGCTGTGCTGGTGGCGCCGGAGTTCGATGCGTTCCTCCAGAACTACCGGCACGAGACGAACGATTTGTTCCGGCTCGCCAGCAGCGGCACCGGCGTGCTCCCGCCGGGCGAGATCCCGGGGCTGCTGGTCGATTGCCTCGCCGAGAAGGCCGCGGAAATCGCCGACCACATCCTCGACGTCTGCATCCGCGCGCTCGACTACTGCCCGCCGGTCGACCTCACCTTCGGCGAGTATCTGCGCGCGCTGGTCACCGCCGACCGCGATATCCACCGCGACGATTCCGGCGCCTACCGCGTTGCCATGATCGACGCGTTCCGCAAGCGCGGCATCTATCCCACCGGGGTCAACAGCCTCTCCGAACTCTCGCTGGCCTGGGAGGCGCCGGAGCGGCCGCTCCCCGATCTCGCGCGCGCGATCCGCGCCCTCGACCGCAGCTGGGATCTCGACGCCAAGCGCTTCGAGGCGTTCGCGCTCGCGCGCGAGAACGCGCGCAAGCTGCACCGCTGGCTCGCCGATCGCGAGCGCAGCGAGGCTGACCTGCGGCTCCTCGGCTTGCGCAACACCGGCGCGGCCGCGGACATGGACGAGCCCGGCGAGTTCTCGAAGATCGAGGTCCACTCGGTCCGCCCGGCCCGGCGCATCGCCGTAGGACGGCAGCTGCGCGTCGATCTCGTCGTCGAGCTTACGCAGAAATGGGTGCCCGCCGACGACCCGGCGCAGTTCCATCGCGGCGGCAGCACGCTCATCATCGATGCCGACACGGGCGACATCCGCTACGTCATCCGAAAGCGCGTCGACAACCACGAGCGTATGGCGGCGCAGGACGCGTTCCGCGCGGTCCACCGCGCGGCGGCGCTTCACGCATCCTATTTCGGGCCCGAGACGAGCGCCGCCGAGCCGTTCGCCATCGCCCACCGCAACATGTAGGAGCGGGAGAGCGCCATGCCGAAACCCACCAAACGGTCCGCACCGCAAGCACGCAAGCGGCGCGCCACGAAAGCACCCGCATCCCCGACCGCCCGCGCGGGCGCGGCCCGGCGCCGCGTCACCCTCCGGAGGTACCGTCAGGGCATCGGCGATTGCTTCCTGCTGACGTTCCCCCCGCGCGGCGCGGACGACTTCCGCCTGGTGATCGATTGCGGCGTCCACCAGTCGCAGCCCAACGGCCCCGAGACGATGAAGAAGATCGTCGCCGATCTCGCCGCGGCCACCCAGGGCACGATCGATCTCCTCGTGCTCACCCACGAGCATCTCGACCACACCTCCGGCTTCATCCAGGCCGAGGACGCGTGGAAGCAGATCACGGTCAAAGAGGTGTGGTATGCCTGGACCGAGAATCCCAAGGAGTCGATGGCCCAGCGCCTGGGCCAGAAACGCCACGCGATGGTCGCGGCGCTGAGCGGCGTGCTCGTTCGCCAGCGGCTTGCGGGCGTGCCGTCGGAGCGCGCCGATCGCATCGAGAGCATCCTCGGCTTCTTCGGCGGCGCCGCCGGCGCCAAGGACCTCAAGATAAGGAAAGCGATCGACGCGCTCTGCAGCCAGGACCGCGTGCATTTCAAATCGCCCGGCGACGTCGAGACCTTCGACGGCGTCGATGCGCGCGTTTACGTGCTGGGCCCGCCCAAGGACACCGACCTCATCAAGAAGACCGACTCGCGGCCCGAGACCTACGGCCTCGCCCGGCTCGAGGCGGCGTTCGCGCTGGTCGAGAGCCTCCAGCCCGGCAAGAGCGAGTCGCCCTTCGACGAGCGGTTCTGGCTGCCGCTCGAGGCCAGCCGCAGCGTCGATTTTTTCGCCGCGCGCTATTGGGCCAAGCTGGCGCCCGAGCGCCCGGCGGTGCAGGTACCTTCGGAAGATCACGGCAATGCCCCGGTCGACCTCGAGGAAAACGGCCAGGAATGGCGGCGCATCGACGACGATTGGCTCGGCGCGCCCGAGCAATTGGCCTTGAAGCTCGACAACGCGACCAACAACACGAGCTTGGTTCTCGCCATCGAACTTCCGGGCGAGAGGCCGTCCGATGAGAACAACCCGGTCAAGGGCGACGTGCTCCTGTTTGCCGCCGACGCCCAGGTCGGCAACTGGCTCTCCTGGCAGGACGCGCGCTTCACGGTGGACGGGAAGACCGTCACCGGCCCCAATCTCCTCGAGCGCACGACGTTCTACAAAGTCGGCCACCACGGCAGCGGCAACGCCACGCTCAAGGCGAAGGGCCTCGAGGAGATGAAGGGGCTCCAGGTGGCGATGATGCCGACCGACCGCGCGATGGCGAAGAAAGTGAAGTGGGGCGAGCTGCCGCTCGAGGATTTGATCACGCGCCTCAACGAGAAGACCGATCGGCGTCTCGTCCGCTCGGACGAGGCCGTGCCGGACGCGCTCAAAGGCAAGGTCTCCGACAAGAACCCGCTCTACTACGAGATTGAGCTCTGATCCGACGCAACAGTCGGCGGCTGCATTTTCGAGTTTCGGCGTGCTACGACGTGCCCGTCTCATGGGGGTAGATGAGCATGCCGTCCGGACTAGACCATTTCTCCGCCGCCTACACCGATTGCCGCGCGAAATTCCTCGCCGCGCTGAAGTCGGCCGGCGGCGTGCACCTCGCGGCGCACGAAAACCCGAAGCGCGGCCCCGCCGGCGAGCCGCTTTACACCGACGTCGCGCGCATCGGCCCGGCCCATGCGCGGAAGCTTCTCATCCTCGTCTCTGGCACGCACGGGGTCGAGGGCTATTCGGGCTCGGGATGCCATACCGCGTGGCTCACGCGCGGCTGCTTCGACCGCCAGATCGGCGACGACACCGCCGTGCTCTTCATCCACGCGATCAACCCGTTCGGCTTCGCCTGGGGGCGGCGCACGAACGAGGACAATGTCGACTTGAACCGCAACTTCATCGATCACGCGAAGCCGCATCCGGCCAATCCCGACTACGCGGCGATCGCCGCGCATGTCGATCCGGTCGATTGGGACGATCCCGCCGCGCGCGCCAAGCACAACGCCGCCATCGCCACGTACCTCAAGCGCGACACGCACGACGTGATGTCGAAGGCGATGCATGGCGGGCAATACGTGAACCCCAAGGGCACGTTCTATGGCGGCACGGCGCCGGTGTGGTCGAACCGCGTCTTCCGTGCCGCCGTGGCCGAGCATGCGGCGCGCGCCGACCATATCGCAATCATCGACTATCACACCGGCGGCGGCCCGTTCGGCTTCGCCGATCATTTCGTCGACGACGACCGCGACGGGCTTTCGGGCGCGGCGAAATCGCGCCACTGGTACAGCCACGTGACCGTGATCGCCGAGGACAAGGCCAAGCACGGCAAAAACGCGCAATCGGAGACGCCGGGCAATCTCTTCTATTCCGTGCCCGAGATCGTGCCCGGCAAACGCTACACGCTGGGCCTCGTCGAGCTCCGCACCGGCACCGACAAGACCGGCATCGACGCGATCCGCGCCGAGAACTGGCTCTATCATCACGGCGACGCCGAATCACCCGAGGGCAAGGCGATCCGCGCCGAGGCGCGCGAGCGCTTCTATCCCTCGAGCGAGATATGGCGCGCGATGGCGCTCCGCCAATCCAACGCGCTTCTCGGCGAGACGCTGGCCGGGCTGGCGAAGGTGTGATTCCACGCGGAGGGCGCGGAGACGCGGAGGGCAAGAAGTACAATCACGCACGACAGAGAATCGTTCGGCGCCGCAAGCGCAGGCCGCCCTTCTCCGTGTCGTTCGTGTCCGCGACGTTTCCATTGTTCCTCCGCGTTCTCCGCGCCGTTCGCGTGACGCCAGCCTCTTGAATTGTTCTTTTTTTGTTCCAAATAAGCGCCACGTGCCCGCGATGGGCGCGGGCGGCCGTCGCGCGCTTCGTGCGGCGGAGCGCAAGTCATTGCCTTGACGGAGCCGATCGCATGCAGCGCCTGTTGACATCTGTTGATTTTCTGCGGTCTCGGGGCGGCGCACCCCGGGGGTCGGGAAAGCCAAGAAAAGCCAAGGTCGGCGTCGCGCAAAGCCAAGGAAAGCCAACCTCGCAAGCCAACAAAAGCCAAGGTCGCAGCCGCGGAAAAGCCAAGGAAAGCCAACCAAAGCCAAGGAAAGCCAAGGTGTGCGAAATGCGCGAGCGGGGCGTGCCCGCGAGCGGCGCGGGCCCGAGCGCGAATGTCCCGGCGATGTCCCGAAATGCCCTGCGAATGTCTACGGATGTAGACGAATGTCTACGAATGCGTACGCCTGGTGGGGGGAGGGGTTCGGCGCGAACGCCGGTGCCGCCCTTGCGTCAAGCCGCCTTCGCCCAATAGGCCTCGATGCCGGCTTGGATCGCAGCGATGGCCGCTTCGTCGCGCGCGGGCTCGAACAGGTGCCGGTAGCGGCCCTGCAGCCTCAGATACTCTTCGACCGGCACGCGCGGATGCGGCTTCAAGGTGTGCACGGTCTTGCCGCCCTCGTATTCCTTCAACGGCCAGAGGCCAGTCTTGACCGCCAAGTGCCCGATCTCGACCGAGTGCTCGGGGTCGTAGAGCCAGCCGGTCGGGCAGGGCGCGAAGGTGATGATGAGGCGCGGCCCCTTCATCGCGCGCGCCTTCTCGAACTTGCGCGCCAAGTCGAGCGGCTCCGAGGGCGAGACCGTCGCGACATAGGCGGGATCGTGCGCGGCCCAGATCGCGAAGAGATCCTTCTTGCGGCCGCGTACGCCGTGGGCGTCGGTCGGCGTCGCGGCGCCGTGCGGCGTTGCGGCGGAGGTCTGCTGGCCGGTGTTGCCGTAGCCTTCGTTGTCGTAGCAGATGTAGATGAAATCGAGCCCGCGATCGATCGCGGCCGAGGTGGCCGAGAGGCCCATGCCGTTGGCCGAGCCGTCGCCCGAAAGCACCACGACCTGAAGATCCTCCTCGGGCTTCATGCGGCCGCTGGCGCCGAGGATGTCGAGCGCGTCGCGCACGCCTTGCGCGCCGGCCGGCGCCGAGGCCATCGCGGTGTAGAGCCACGAGCCGCGGAACGGCGTGAATGGATAGGTCGCGAGCAGCGTCATGCAGCCGGCGGCGTTGACGAACACGGTCTTGGGGCCGAGCACGTCGTAGGCCTGCTTCACCGCCTGGAGCCCGCCGCAGCCGCCGCACATCGCGGTGCCCGCGCCGAGCAGATGCGTCGACGGCAAATCCTTCATGCGCGCGAACTTCGTTTCGGTCGCGGTCTTCGTTTCGAGAGCGCTTTGCGCGGTCATGGCGCCGCCTCCAATTCCTGCCGCTCGACGGCGGCGACGGCCTGCAGCTTCCTCACCTCGCGCAGCTCGTCGCCGGTGAAGAGCAGGCGCGGGTTCGGCACGATGCCGCATGCCGCCGCGCGCTTCACCTCGGCGGCCATCGCATCGAGCTCGGCCGGAGCGATGTCGCGCCCGCCCAAGCCGCCGACATAGCTCAGGATCAGCGGCCGCTTCGGCAATGCGTAGAGCGCGGCGGCGATTTCGCCGGCGAGGATGCCGCCGCTGCCGATCGAGAGATTCTGGTCGATCACCGCCGCGGCCTTGACCGGGCCGAGCAGCTCGCGCAGCCGCGCCGCCGGAAACGGCCGGATGAGGCGCGGGCGCACGAGGCCGATGCGCCAGCCTTGATTGCGCAGGCGGTCGACGGCGTCGCGCGCCTTGCTCGCGAAGGAGCCGATCATGACGAACGCGTATTCGGCGTCGTCCATGCGATAGGCTTCGACGGCGCCATAGTGGCGGCCGAAGCGGCGCGCGAAATCGGCGGCGATGCCCATATGGGCGGAGAGCGCGGCCTCGGCCGCGCGCTGCATCTCGTAGCGGAAATAGGAGTAGGTGCTGCCGCCCAAGACGGCGACGGCCTGGGCGATCGGGTGGCTGGCGCGGAACTTGAGCGCGCCCGGCCGGAACGCGCCGACGAACTCGGCAGCCTCGCGCGCATCGGGCAGCTCGACGGGTTCGCGCGTGAACGAAAGCTGGAAGCCGTCGATGTTGACGATCACCGGCAGGCGCACCGCGTCGTGCTCGCCCAAGCGATACGCCATCAGCACCGTGTCGACGACTTCCTGACAGGTGGCGCAGTGGATCTGGAGCGCGCCCGAATCGCGCGCGGCCAGCACGTCGTTGTGGTCGGCCTCGAGCGTGATCGGCGCGGCGAGCGCCCGCGAGACATTGAGCAGCACGAAGGGCGTGCGCCAGCCGGCGCAGGTCCACAGCATTTCGAGGCCGTAGAGCAGGCCCTGGCTCGAGGTGGCGGTGAAGGCGCGCACGCCGGTGGCGGCCGCTGCGCCCGCCGCCGCGATCATCGAATGCTCGGACTCGAGCATCGTGATGCGGCCCGGCATGGCGCCGGCGCCGATCCAGCCGGCGAGCGTCTCGATGATTTCGGTCTGCGGCGTGATCGGGAAGGCGGGCACGTAATCGGCGCCGGCGAGGCGCGCGCCCCAGGCGGCGGCGGCGTTGCCGGTCATGAGCGCGCTGGTCATGCGGCCTCCTTGGGCCCGGCCAGCGGCGGGGCGCCGCTCTCGGGTATGGCCGCGATCGCGTGCGGCGGGCATTGAGCGACACAGATCATGCAGCCCTTGCAGTGGTCGTAGTCGATGACGGGCTTGCCGTCGGAAACGGCGATGGCGTTGTCGGGGCAGAACGTGCTGCACACCCACCAGCAGTGCCGGCAGCGGTCGTAGTCGATGACGGGGCGCATCGAGCGCCAGAGCCCGGTGCGGACTTGGACGCTGGTGAGCGGCGCATGGATCGCGGGCGCCGCCACATCGGCGCGGTCGAGCGGCACGTCGACCCAATCGGGCCGCGCGGACGGCTTCGTGTCCACGCCGCGCTCGTGCACGCTGCCGGCGTAACGCTCCATGCGGTCGAACGCGGCGAGCGCGATCTCGCGGTTGCGCGCGGCGAGGGCGGGGCCGAACGCGCCATATTCCTCGGCCACCGCCGCGAGGAGGGCCTCGCGCGACACCGCGCCGATCAACCGTGCGGCGGCGCCGGCGCAAGCGGCGCCGACGAATTTGAAATCCTCGGCCGAGCCGCTGCCGGGGCGCGGCAAGGCCAATAT
>JBKOUH010000412.1:0-5883 GCA_046723285.1 Pseudomonadota bacterium | reverse complement strand
GACATCGCAGCCTTCGATGAGCCCCAAGATGTTCTTGTCGAGCTGGCCTTCGACATGCTCGGTGTCGGTGACGTAGCAGACCGAACGGCCGCGATACTCGATGCGATAGGCAGTGGCGCCATTGGGATGATTGAGTGGCGCGGTGCGGAGGTTGACGCCGGGCTTCAGCTCCCACGCGTCGCCGGCCTTGAATTCGCGGAAACTGATTTCGGCCGAGAGCGCCTCGACCGGAATCGGGAACAGCGGCGCGGCCATCATGCGCTTGATGACCTGCTTCAGCGTCTCGGTGTGGCCGCCGAGGTGGCCGGCCCAAAGCTGGATCTTGTTGCCCTTCATGAACAGCGGAATGAAGAAGGGCAGGCCCGCGATATGGTCGAGATGCGTGTGCGAGAGCAGGAGATCGCAATCGATCTTGCCGTTCTGCGTCAGCTCGACGCCGAGCGGGCGCAGGCCGGTGCCGGCATCGAGGATGATGAGATGCGGCCCGCAGCGAATCTCGATGCAGGAGGTGTTTCCGCCGTAGCGGATGTATTCGCCGCCCGGGCACGCGATCGTGCCGCGGACGCCGTGGAAATGGACCACGAGCTCGTCCGCCGCGTGCACATGTGCATGCGGATGCGAATGCTTGTGGATGTCGTGCTTTGCCGACACGACGGCCCCGACCTTTCTCCCCTCTCCCACCCTTACGTTCAGGGTACGAGCTTATAACCTCCACCTTCTGTGACGAGGATCACAGCCTTGGCCGGATTGACTTCGATCTTTTGCCGCAGACGGTAGACGTGCGTCTCCAAGGTATGGGTGGTGACATTGGCATTGTACCCCCATACCTCGGAGAGAAGCTTGTCGCGGGGCACGATTTGGCCCTCTGCGCGATAGAGATATTTCAGGATCGCGGCCTCTTTTTCCGTAAGCCGTACTTTCTTGCCATTGGCGTTGATGATGAGAAGCTTGCCCGAGGGCTTGAACGTGTAGGGGCCGATCTGAAACACGGCATCTTCGCTGCTTTCGTGCTGGCGGAGATGGGCGCGCAGGCGCGCCAGCAGCACGTTCAGCTTGAAGGGCTTGGTGATGTAGTCGTTGGCGCCGGCCTCGAGCCCCAAAATCGTGTCGGAATCGGTATCGGCGGCCGTCAACATCAGGATCGGCGCCTTGACGCCCTGGCGGCGCATCAGCCGGCAGAGCTCGCGGCCGTCCATGTCGGGCAGGTTGACGTCGAGCAGGATCACGTCGAATCGGTCGTCCTTGATCTTCTGCAGGCCCTGGCCTGCGGTCTCGACCGCGACCGGCTCGAACTCCTCATGCAGCCTTAGCTGCTCCAGGAGCGCGCCGCGCAGCTCGGCATCGTCCTCGACCATGAGGACGCGCTTGGCGGTCCTGGCTTGGGCATTCGCCATCGTCAGTGCACCATCCGTTCCCATCTTACGCCCGCTGTCTTACCACTTTCCCCAAACGAATTCGAAGGCCCGCGGTGCCTCAAATCGATGCGCCGCCGTTATCGGGCGGCGCTCAGGCCGGGGCCGGGCGGGCGCCGAAAATCGCCGTGCCGACGCGGACATGCGTGGCGCCCAAGCGGATCGCGGTTTCGAAATCGCCGCTCATCCCCATACTGATCTCGGCGAGGCCGAAGCGGCGCGCCATGTCGGCCAGCAGCGCGAAATGCGGCGCCGGCTCGTCGTCGAGCGGCGGGATGCACATGAGGCCCTTCACGTCGAGGCCCAACGCCCGGCATTGCGCCACCAGCGACTCCGCCTCGAGTGGTGCCACGCCGCCCTTCTGCGGCTCCTCGCCGGTGTTGACCTGCACATAAACCGGAATGCGCCGCCCGAGCTTCACCATCGCCTTGGCGAGCGCCTCGGCCAGCTTCGCGCGATCGACCGTTTCGACGAGGTCGAAGAGGGCGACCGCTTCCTCGGCCTTGTTGGTCTGGAGATGGCCGATGAGGTGGAGGCGAAGATCGGGAACACGCTGGCGCAACGGCGGATATTTCGCTTTCGCCTCTTGCACGCGGTTTTCGCCAAAAAGCCGCTGGCCGGCGGCAAGGGCTTCGGCGATCGCGCTTTCGGGCTGGGTCTTGCTGACGGCGACGAGCGCCACTGTGGCGGGATCGCGCCCGACCGCACGCGCCGCTGCCCCGATGCGTGCGTTCACCTCGGCCAGGCGCGTCGCGATCGTCGGGGCGCCTGCGGCGATATGCGCGGCGGGCGGCGCGCCCGCGCCTGCTTTCGAACTGGCCGTATCCGCGGATTTGCCCATAAAACCAGCGGCGTGCGCCGCCTTCCGGTGGGGAGGTTCTGTGCTATATAGCCCGCGCACGCACACAAAAGAACAATCGTTAATCGCACTGTCGACGGAGGTTCCGCGATGCGGAGGAGCAAGTTCACTTCGGGTGCCCCGATTCTGGGAGCGGCGGCACTGCTCGGCGCGTTGGCACTCACCGGCTGCGGAAGCAGCGGCAGCACGCGCGCCTATACCGGCACGATCGAAAATCCGGGCGGCCCCAAATCCACCGAGGCCTTTCGCCCAACCGGGCAGCGCAGTGATTTCGTCCAGGGCAGCGATACCGGCCAGCGCGCCGCCACCGTTCAGGTGAACCGCTTCGCCTGGCGCGCGTCGCTCGATACGATCGCGTTCATGCCGCTGGCCTCGTCCGATCCCTATGGCGGCGCGATCTCGACCGACTGGTACACGGCGCGCGCCAATCCCAACGAGCGGCTGCGCGTCAATATCCTCGTGAGCGGGCCGGACCTTCGCGGCGACTCGGTGCGCGTCACCGTCTTCCGCCAAGAGAGGAAGGGCGGGCGCGGCGACTGGACCAACGTGGCCGTCGATCCGAGCGTCGCCCAGAACCTCGAAAACGTCATCATCCAGCGCGCCCGCGAGCTTCGCCAGCAGGCCGGCGGCTGAATAGACGCGGCGGGAGGTGCTGACGGGCTCTTGATCGGCGCGCCCGGCGCGCCGACATTCTCCTTACTCTGCGTCTCTCCCGTTCCCCTTCACTTTCCAGCGCAGCGCGTGACCCATGCGCACCGGGGCAAAGATGGCCGCCCGCTATAATTTCCGCGAGACCGAGGCCAAGTGGCAGCGTGTCTGGGAGGAAACCAAAGCCTTCCAGGTGAGCGAGGATCCGGCGCGGCCCAAATACTACGTGCTTGAGATGTTTCCCTACCCTTCGGGGCGCATCCATATGGGCCACGTGCGCAACTACACGCTCGGCGATCTCCTGGCGCGCTACAAAATGGCGAAGGGCTACAACGTGCTCCACCCGATGGGCTGGGACGCGTTCGGCATGCCGGCCGAGAATGCCGCGATCCAGGCCGGCATCCACCCCGCGAAATGGACCTACGAGAACATCGCCACGATGAAGGGCCAGCTCAAGACCATGGGCTTGTCCTACGATTGGTCGCGCGAGCTCGCGACCTGCGCGCCCGACTACTACAAGCACGAACAGAAGATGTTCCTGGACTTCCTCGCGAAGGACTTGGCCTATCGCAAGGAAGGCTGGGTGAACTGGGACCCCGAGGATCAGACCGTGCTCGCCAACGAGCAGGTGATCGACGGGCGCGGCTGGCGCTCGGGCGCCGTCGTCGAGCGCCGCAAGCTCTCGCAGTGGTTCTTGCGCATCACGCACTACGCCGAAGACCTGCTCGAGGCGATCAAGGGCCTCGACAAATGGCCCGACCGCGTGCGCCTGATGCAGGAGAACTGGATCGGCAAGAGCGAGGGCGCCTACATCCAGTTCGACGTCGCCGGCCACAAGGACCAGCGCATCGAGGTCTACACGACGCGGCCCGACACGATCTTCGGCATGTCGTTCCTGGCGCTTTCGCCCAACCATCCGCTGACCGAGGAACTGGCCAAGCGCAATTCGGCGCTGGCCGAGTTCGTCGCCGAGTGCAACCGCATCGGCACCAGCGAGGCCGAGCTCGAGACCGCCGAGAAGATCGGCTTCGACACGGGCTTGCGCGTCGAGCACCCGTTCCTCAAAGGTAAGACGCACCCGGTGTGGGTCGCCAATTTCGTGCTGATGGACTACGGCACCGGCGCCATCTTCGGCTGCCCCGGCCACGACCAGCGCGACCTCGACTTCGCGCGGAAATACGGGCTGCCGGTCATTCCGGTGATCGCCCAGCCTGACGTCGACCCGAAAACCGTGGAGATCGGAGCCGAAGCCTTCACCGGCGACGGTGTCGCAATCAATTCCGATTTTCTCGACGGGCTTCCGGTGGCCGAGGCCAAGCGCGCGGCGATCGCCCGCTTCGAGAGCGAGAAGCGCGGCAAGGGCGCCATCCAATACCGCCTACGCGACTGGGGCGTTTCGCGCCAACGCTATTGGGGTTGCCCGGTCCCGGTGATCCATTGCGAGGCGTGCGGGATCGTGCCCGTGCCCGAAAAAGACCTGCCGGTGCGCCTGCCCGAGGACGCCACCTTCGACAAGCCCGGCAACCCGCTCGACCACCACCCGACCTGGAAGCACGTCGAGTGCCCGAAATGCGGGAAGAAGGCGCGGCGCGATACCGACACCTTCGATACCTTCTTCGAGTCCTCGTGGTATTTCGCGCGCTTTGCCTCGCCGAAGTCCGCGCAAGCCTTCGCGCGCAAGGCCGTCGATTACTGGCTGCCCGTCGACCAATACATCGGCGGCATCGAGCACGCGATCCTGCATTTGCTCTATTCGCGCTTCTTCATGCGCGCGCTCACCGATTGCGGTTACCTCGACCTTGCCGAGCCTTTCGCGGCGCTACAAACCCAGGGCATGGTGGTGCACGAAACCTATCGCGCGCCCGACGGCTCCTGGCTGACGCCAGCCGATATCCATAAGACCGCCGACGGCAGGGCTCAGCGCCTCACCGACGGCGCTGCGGTCGAGATCGGCCGCATCGAGAAGATGAGCAAGTCGAAGAAGAACGTCGTCGACCCCGACGATATCATTGCCAATTACGGCGCCGACACGGCGCGCCTGTTCATGCTGTCCGACTCGCCGCCCGACCGCGATCTCGAATGGACCGATGCCGGCATCGAGGGTGCGTGGCGCTATTTGAACCGCCTCTATCGCATGGCCGTCGAGCCGCCGCTGGCCCTGCCTCCGCCCGGCGCCGCGATGCCGAACGATTTCGGGCCCAAGGCGTTGGCTGCCCGGAAGGCGACGCATCGCACGATCGTCGGCGTCGGCGACGACATCGAGCGCTTCCACTTCAACAAGGCTGTGGCGCGCGTCCGCGAGCTCACCAATGCGCTCGACGAACTGAAGGACGCTGCCGGCGAGCCCGGCGCCGCGTGGGCCTATCGCGAGGGTGTCGAGACGGCGGTGCGCCTGATCGGCACGATGACGCCGCATCTCGCCGAGGAGATGTGGGAGACGCTCGGCCACAAGACGATGCTAGCCAAGACCGCGTGGCCGGTAGCCTATCTGCCGCTGACGGTCGAGGACACGGTCAAGATCGCGGTGCAGGTCAATGGCAGGCTGCGCGGCACGATCGAGCTCGCGCGCGGCGCCGCCAAGGGCGAGGCCGAGAAAGCCGCGTTGGCGCTCCCCAACGTCAGCGCCGCGATGGGCGGCAAGGCGCCGAAGCGCGTCATCGTCGTGCCGGACAAGATCGTCAACATCGTGGCGTGATCCCCTTCGCCCCCGGGCGAAGGGGAAGGGGATGAGGGGGAGGACCTCCGTCGGTGGTTTGCGCGTGCGGCCGGGTTGAATTCAAGGTCATCCCCCTCACCCCCGCCCCCTCGCCCAGGGCGAGGGGATACTCGCCTTCGCGCCGCGGTTCGGTTATTGATGACCGCGTGAGAGGGAGCCGAGCCGTGTCACGATTGCACATTGCTTCGCTCGTCGCCGCTGCGGCCCTGCTGGTGCTGAGCGGCTGCGGCTATCGTCCCGTCTACGGC
>JBKOUH010000336.1:0-10456 GCA_046723285.1 Pseudomonadota bacterium | reverse complement strand
TTGTCGGTGCTTGATCAGGCAAAACGCGATACTCCGCCGGCGAATTCGAGCGCGGCTCCGGTGTTGTAAGAGGCCGCCGGCGACGCCAGGAACGCAATGGCGGCAGCGGCCTCCTCCGGCCGGCCGAGGCGGCCGACGACGATGCCGCGGTCTCGCGCGAGGCGCGCGCGCCATTGTTCCTTGGTCTCGCCGGGATTGGCCCAGGAGGGATAGCGCCGATCCCACTGGCCCGAATCGACGAGGCCGAGCAGCACGGCGTTGACGCGGATGTTCTTCGCCGCGAATTCGACGCTCATCGACTTGGCGAGGTTCTGGACGCCGGCGCGCAGCGCCGCGGTCGCCACCATGTGCGGCTCGGGCTGGCGCGCAAGCAGCGAGTTCACCACCACGACCGCGCCATGCTGCGACTTCTCCAGCGCCGGCAGCAGCGCTCGGGTCGGATAGATGACGCTGAAGAACTTGAGGCGGAATTCCTCGCCCCAGGCCTCGTCGGCGGTTTCGGCGAAGGTGCCCGTGCGCGCCTTGCCGGCGTTGTTGACCAGAATGTCCGCGCCGCCGAAGCGCGCGAGGATGGCGTCGCGGAATTTCTCCACCTCGGCCTTCTCGAGCACGTCGCAGCGCTCGGCCAAAACGGCGTCGCCGTATTGCTGCTTCAACGGCGCCGCGGCGCGCTCGAGCCGCTCGGCATCGCGTCCGCAGAACGCCACCTTGCAGCCGTCGCCGAGCAGCAGCTTCACCGTGGCGAGCCCGATGCCGTTCGAGCCGCCGGTGACGACCGCGCGCAGACCTTTGAGGCCGAGATCCATCAGCCCTGCCAGCCGGGATCGGGTTTCCCCGCCATGAACGCGCGGAACTCGGGCGGCGGCGGGCCGGCGGTGCCCCAGCGGTCCATCAGATGCGGCACGCGGCGCCAGACCTGAGGCTCGTGCGTGGCTTCATCGATCTGCTGGATCTCGGTCGTGTATTCGACGACGAAGTCGTTGGGGTCGGTGAAATAGGCGAACACGTTGTTGCCCGGCCCGTGGCGGCCGATGCCCCAGCCCACGGGCTTGCCTTTGCTCTTCAAACGCCCGACGCCGCGCATCAGCGCATCGATGCCCGGCATCTCGAACGCGATGTGGTTGAGCGAGGCGTGATCGGCGCGGTTGAACGAGATCGAGTGGTGGTCGCTGTTGCAGCGGATGAACACCATCTGGTTCTCGGACCAGTCGCTGATGCGGAAGCCCAACGCTTCCTCGTAGAAATGCAGCGCCTTCTCGAGCTGCGGCGTGTTGAGCACGATGTGCGTGATCTTGCGCGGCGCGTCGGCGCGGTCGGGCGCATCGGGATAGAGCTCGACCCCGCAGGAGATGCGCAAGAGCCGGTTGTCGGGATCGACGACGTCGAAGCCGGCGCCGCCGCCCGGCGTGTCGAGCGCGCGGATCGGCGCCGCGATCTTCACGCCGCGGCCGGCGAGCTTCAGGTGCAGCGCCTTCAGCGCCACTTCGTCCTGCGCCGCGAAATTGAGATAGGCGATGCCGCGTTGCGGCCGGTCGTGCAGCGAGAGAATGTGATGCTCCGGCCCCGAGCCGCGCAAATAAGCGGCGCCCGGAGCTTCGGCGACTTTGGTAAGGCCCCAGGACTCGGCAAACCATCCGGCGGCGGCGGTGACGTGGGGGCCGCCGAGCGCGATCCCGCGCAGGCGGCTGACGCGTGCGTTTATCATTGACCGTTTCTCCTGGGCGCCGGCGTGCGCGGGCGGCGATGGCCGAGCCACTCGGATATCGTCTTCGCGGCGTGCACGACTTCGTCCTTGATCGTGGTCTCGAGCGTACCGGCCGAAACCGTCGATTCGGGCGTCGAGATGTTGATCGCCGCCACGACGTGGCCGTCGGCGTCGAAGATGGGGGCCGCGACGCTGGCGATGCCGGCTTCGAAGTTCGAGCGGCTCACGATGTAGCCGCGCGCGCGATCGGCCTCGAGCGTGGCGAGAAGCGCCTTCAACGTCGTCGGCGTCGCGGCGCTGAAGCGCGCGAGCGTGCGGCCCGTGAAGCGCCGGCGCACTTCGTCCGCCGGCAGCTCGGCCAAGATCGCGCGGCCCATGCTCGTCGCGTGCGCGGGGAATCGCGTGCCGACGCTGATGCGCGAGGTCAGCGCCTTCTTGTCGGCATAGCGCGCGATGTAGACGATCTCGGTGCCGTCGAGCACGGCGAGATGCGCCGAGCAATCGGTACGGTCGCGCAGGGCCTCCAAATGCGGGCGCGCGATCTCGGCCAGCTCCTGCGAGGCGAGATAGGTGAAGCCGAGAGAGAGCACGCGCGGGCCGAGGCGATAGCTCTTGCGCTCGGGGTGGCGCACGAGAAAGCCGAGCTCGGCCAAGGTGTAGACGAGGCGATAGGCGGCCGAGCGCGTCATGCCGATGCCGCGCGCGAGCTCGACCAGCGACTGCTCCTCGCGCCCGGCGCCGAAGCATTCGAGCAGCGCCAAGCCGCGCGCCAGCGCCGGCACGAGATAGCGCTCGTCGAGCTTGGGCAATGCGGTGGCGGGAAGCTCGTTCATGCAGCGACCTCGATGGCGGCGAGGAACGCGCCTACGAGCGCGTTGAAGCACTCCGGCGCCTCGACATAGGGGAGATGGCCGATGCCTTCGATCAGCTCGAACTTCGCGCCGAGCGCCGCCGCAATCTTGCGGTTGCCTTCGGGCGGCGTCACAAGATCTTCGGCGCCGCAGACGACGAGCGCGGCCGCGCGGCAGCCGGCAAGCTCCGCGAAGATGTCGGCGAGCGAGAGCATGCGCGCCGCCTGCCCGTAGCCCTTGGGCCGGATCTTGCTCATGACGCGCAACGCGGCGTTGCGCGCGCCGGGCACGGCCTTCGGGCCCAGGAGCTTGCCGACGCGCTTTTCGGCCATTCCCGCGGGGCCGAGCTCGGCCACGTCGTCGAGGCGCTGCATGAGCTTCTCGTTGCGCTCCTCGGCGTCGAGCTTGCCATGGCCCGCCGCGGCATCGGACAGCACCAGCGCAGTCACGCGCGCCGGATGGCGGCGCACGAACGAAGCGGCCATGAGTGCCCCCAACGAATTGCCGACGAGCGTTGCGCGCGCGATGCCGAGCGCGTCAAGCAGGCCGGCGAGCGCATTCGCGTAGTCGGACGCGGCCGGCGCCAGCGGATCGAGATCGCCCGAGCCGCCGTAGCCCGGCGCGTCCCACGCGATCGCGCGGTGGGTTTTGCCGAAATGCGCGAGCTGCGCCTCCCAGCCTTCCGACGACGAGCCGATGCCGTGCAGGAAGACGATGGCCGGCCCGGAGCCCGCCTCGCGATAGCCGATCTTGAGGCCGGCGGCGGTGGTGGCGGTCTTGAGTGCGAATGCCGACATGATCCCAATCCTCAATGCAGCACGAAGCCGCCGTTCACCGGCAGCAACTGGCCGGTGACGAACGCGGCGCCGTCGGAGAGGAGATAAAGGACGGCACCGACGACGTCCTCGGGCTGCTGCGCGCGCGGCATGGCGCGGCCCTTCACATAGAGGTCGTGGCGCTCCTTCGGCACGGTTTGCGTCGCCTCGACTTCGGTCAGGCCGGGCGCCACGGCGTTGACCGCGATGCGGTCAGGCCCAAGCTCGCGCGCCAGCGAGCGCGTCATCGCGATGACCGCGCCTTTGCTGGCGACGTAGTGCAGCAAGCGCGGTGCGCCCCAGAGCGCGGTGTCGGAGGCGATGTTGACCACGCGTGCGCCGCCGGCGCCTTTCCGCAGCCAAGGCGCGCAGGCCTTGGTCGCAAGCCAAGTGCCGCGCACGTTGACGCGCATGACCTTGTCCCAGGTGTCGAGATCGATCTCCTCGAAGGTCTTGCCGCCGATGCCGGTGGCGATGGCGCCGTTGTTGACGAGCCCGTCGATGCGGCCGTAGCGCTTGCCGACGGCCTCGGCCATCGCCGCCACGCTCGCCGGCTCGCCGAGATCGAGCGCCACGAACATCGATTCGTGCCCCGATTTTTGCAGCGCGGCCACGGTTGCGCGGCCCCATTCGTCGACCAGCTCCGCGACGACCACCGCCGCGGCACCGGCTTTGGCCGCGCCCTCGGCGAAGGCACGCCCGAGCCCGCGCCCGGCGCCGGTGACGACGATGATCTTGCCGGAGAGTTGGGTCATTGCGAGTGGCGCGCCTATCTTCCGCTCCCCCCTCGAGGGGGAGCTGTCACGCGCGTACTTGCGCGCGTGACTGAGGGGGCTACCGTATCCGGCGATCCGTCGCTCGAGAGGAGGACCCCCACCCGGAGCAGCGCGCGCCAGCGCGCGCTTGGCTCGGACCGCCCCCTCAAGGGGGGCGGCGAAGAAAAGAACGCGACGGACGCCACGTCTCTCACTTCTTCTTCCCGCGGTCGATCTTCGCGAGCGGGTGATCGGGCGGATAGGTGGGGATCGTGGGCTTGGAGGCGCCGAGCATCACGCACATCAGCGCTTCCTCGTCGCGCTCGTTGACGAGGCCGCGATAGATGCCGGGCGGCACCGAGATGAGATCGCGCTCGCCGAGCACCGTCTCCCATTTCTCGCCGTCCTTCTCGAGGAAGAGCCGGATCTTGCCGCGGATCATGAAGAACACCTCCTCCACGTCGTGGTGGATGTGAAGCGGGCCCTCGCATCCCGGCGGCAGCACCATGGTCGAGAAGGTGAAATGCTCGGCCGGCACGGCGTTGCTGTCGGCGTCGATGCCGGTGCCGCCGGTGCCCATGTAGCGCATCTGCGCGCGGCGATATTTGGGATCGAAATCGGCCTGGAACTTGAGCGCGTCCCAGTCATAGGTGCGCGTTTCGTAGCGCGCGATGCGGCCCCTCATCCAATCGGCGAGCGGGCGCGCCGCGGATGCGGACGCGCTCGCGGCGGGAGCGGCGGCGGTGCGGGAACCTGACGGCTGATCCATGGTGTTTTCCTCCTTAGGTGTTCGGTTTGCCGAAGTCGCGGCGCGGCATGTAGTGGAGCACGCTGCGTTCGGCGAGGATGACGGCGCAGTAGGCGGCTATGCCGATGACGGTGAGCACGAGGATCGTGAGGAAGACGAGCGGCGCGCCCTGTGTCTCGCCGCTCAAGAGCAGGAAGCCGAGCCCGCGGTTGATGCCGCCGACGAGCTCGCCGACCGTGACGCCGATGACGGCCAGCGTCGAGCCGATCCGGAGGCCCGAGAACAGCGCCGGCATCGAGGCGGGAAATTCGATCTTCCAGAAGATCTGCCAGCGCGTGGCGTTGAACGTGCGCGCGAGGTTGATCATCGCGGGATCGACCGCGCGCACGGCGCCCAACACGTTGACCATGATCGGGAAGAAGACGACGAGCACCGCGACCAGGATCGCGACCGACATCTTGGCCTCGACCGAGAAGCCGAACCACAGCACGAACAGCGGCGCGAACGCGACCTTGGGCGCGATCTGGAGCGCGAGGATATAGGGCGAGAGAACTTTCTCGGCCGTCGGTGACATGCCGAGCACGTAACCCATGGCCATGCCGAGCAGCGCGCCGAGCGCGAAGCCGGTCACGACCTCGAACGACGTGATCGCCGTGTGCTGCACGAGGTCCATGCGCGCATAGGCGCGCACCAATTCGCCGCCGATCTCGCTCAGAGTCGGGATGAAGTATTTGGGCACGCCGAGCGCGCGCAGCCCCCACTCCCATCCGACGACGAACAGCGCGGCCGCGATCAGGCGCCAGATCGCGACGCGATAGAGGCGCCAGAACCTCGGCGCCGCCGGCAGCAGGCCCGGCTCGGGCAGCACCGTGACGGGCTGTGGCACGGCGGCAACGGCGGCGGGGTGCGTGGTGTCGGCCATCGCCTCACCCATCGAGCCGGTCGGTGTGGCCGATGTCGAGCAGCGACATGAGCTCGGCCATCAGCGGCCCGATCTCCGGCCGCTGGCGACGCGCCATCGGATCGGCGCGGTCCGGCAGGTTCACCGCGATCTCGCGCACGATGCGGCCCGGCCGGCGCGACATCACCAGCACGCGGTCGGCGAGCGCGATCGCCTCGACGAGATCGTGCGTGATGAGGAACGCTGTCTTTTTCTCTTCCGCGAGCGTGCGCGCCAGATCCTGCTGCAGCACCATCTTGGTCTGCGCATCGAGCGCCGAGAACGGCTCGTCGAGCAGCAGCACGTCGGGGTTCATCGCCATGGTGCGCGCCAGGGCCGCGCGCTGGCGCATGCCCCCTGAAAGCTGGTGCGGATAGTGACCGAGGAATTCGTCGAGGTGGTACTTGGCGAGCAGCTTCAGCGCGATCTCGCGCCGGCGGTCTTTTTCGACGTGCTGGATCTCCTGGCCGAACGTGACGTTGTCGAGGATCGAGCGCCAGGGCAGCAGCAGGTCGCGCTGCAGCATGAAGGCGACGTGGCTGTTGGGGCCGGTCACCTCGCTGCCGTCGACGAAGACGCGGCCGCGGCTCGGCCGATCGAGGCCGGAAGCGAGGTTGAGCAGCGTGCTCTTGCCGCAGCCCGAGGGGCCGATCAGCGCCACCACCTCGCCGTCGGCGACGCGCACGTCGACGTCGGCGATCGCGGTAACGCCTTCGCCGCCGCGCCGCTGCGGCGGGAAGCGCTTCGTCACGCGCTCGAATTGAAGCCGGATCCCCATCCGCTCCTACTCCGCCGCGGCAGAAGCAGCGGCCGCGGCACTCGCCGCGGATGCTGCGACGCGTACTTGGTCGCGCGCGCGCTTCTCGAGATGCTTCCTCACGCGCGCCATGCCTTGGTCGTGCTGGTAGAGGAACTCGCGGCTGCGCGCGTCGGACGCCATGTTCTCGAGGATCAGGCGGTCCTGCTCGAGCACGGTCCAGTGCAGGCCTTCGAGCCGGTTGCGGTAAAGGAAGCGCCACACGCTGCGCTGCCAGCCCTGGACCTTCCGCGTGCGCCAGAAGAAGACGCGGCAATGATCTTCGTCGACCGGCGTCGCGAAGCCGACGATGCCGAACGGCCCGCCCGGCCCGAATTTTTTCTGATAGGGAATGGCGAGGCGGAGCCAGAGGCAGTTGGTCTCGCCGAACTCGACCCAATCGAAATTGACGCCGCGCTGGCCCGTCTTCTCGAAGACAAAGCCGGTCTCGGTCTTCCGCAGCGCCATCTCGGCGCTCTTGTCGCCCTCGGCCATCGAATGCGAGACGCTGTGAAGATAAGCGCCGTGCATCGGGTCCATGACGTTGTCGATCGCGTAGCGGTAATTGCAGGCCCAATGCGCGGTGCAGAGCAGATGGCTCCATTCATCGGAGACCAGCTCCTCCGGCAGGTCGAGCCGCGGCGGCTTCGCCTCCGTGTCCGCGCCGAACCACACGAAAATGGCGCCGGCGTGCTCCTCGACGGGATAAGAACGCACGCGCTTCAGGCCCTTCATCTGGCATTGCGCCACGGCCGGCACGTCGGCGACGACGCCCTCGCCCGTCACCTGCACGCCGTGATACCAGCAGGCGACGCGGTCGCCCAGGTTCCAGCCGAGCGAAAGGCGCGCGCCGCGGTGCGGGCAGCGGTCCTCGCAGACATGGACCGCGCCGGTATGATCGCGCCAGAGCACGAGATCCTGCGAAAGCCGCGTGATGCCGACCGGCGCGCCGTGCAGCGCCCAGCTCGGCAGCACCGGATACCAGTAATCGAGAAGGCCTTGGTTGAGCCGCTGCTCAGCCGCGGAGAGTTGATCGCCGACCGTCATGGTCCCGCTCCGTTTGCGTTCAGCCGCCGAGCCGCGCCATTTCGCGCTCGAAGCTCGCGACCGTCCAGCGCGTGCCGTCGGGCGCCTGCACGCCCATCTCGTTCAAGCGCACCACGAGCGGCTCGACCGCCTCGATGCCGGCGGCGAAGCATTCCACCAGCGCGTCGCCGAGCCGGTTCTCGTATTCGCGCGGCGGCGCCGGCCGCGTCTGCCAGACGATGTTGACGACCTCGTCGGGCCGCTCGATCGTGCCCTTGCCGGCGGCATCGTCGGGCCGCGGGCGGACCCAGGGTTTCAGCAGCGGATTGTGATCCATGGCGGCTCGCATTTCGTTTGCTGGCTAAACACCATTTCTTATATCAAACACCGACGGCGCTGCGCGGTCAAGCCGGAATTGATCGGCATCAAAGACGGCGGTGCGCCGCGGATCATTCTCGCAACCGGCGCATGTCGCGCCGTTGCATTCCTTTGTGCCGGAGAATTCGCCATGGCCGTCAAGCAAATCCACCACGTCGCCTATCGCTGCCGCGACGCCGCCGAGACCGTCAAATTCTACAACGGCCTGCTCGGCATGAAATACACGATGGCGATCTCCGAGGACCGCGTGCCCTCGACGAAAGAGCCCGATCCTTACATGCACATCTTCTTCGATGCGGGAAAGGGAAGCTGCCTTGCCTTCTTCGAGGTGCCGAACTCGCCGCCGATGGGCCGCGACGCCAACACGCCGGCCTGGGTGCAGCACATCGCGTTCGAGGTGAAGGACCGCGCGACCTTGCTGCGTTGGAAGAAGAAGCTCGAAAAGAAGGGCCTCGACGTCGTCGGCCCGACCGATCACCACTTCATCGACAGCATCTATTTCTTCGATCCCAACGGCCACCGCCTCGAGCTCACCGCGCGCAAAGGCGGCAAGGCGATGCTGAAAAAGCTCGAGCGCCTCGCGCCCAAGATGCTGCGCGATTGGACGAAGGCGAAGACGACCGTCCGCCACGCCGCGTTCCTGCACGCCGAGGAGTTCAATCGCCCGCGCTGAGCGCGCGCTCCCGGCGCGCACGGTTGGCCGCCACGGCCGTATTGTAGAGGCGTCGCGCGGCGCCGGCGCGCTGCATTGGGAACAGGCGATGAAAAACGTCAGCAGCACGGTCCTGCGGCGCCGCACCGGCCCGTTCGCGCGCTTCGCGCGCCGCACATCGGACGCTTCGGGCCATCCGATCACGTTCGGCCTCGCGATCCTCGTGATCGTCGTCTGGGCCGCGACCGGGCCGATCTTCCGCAACAGCGACACGTGGCAGCTCGTGATCAACACCGGCACGACCATCGTGACCTTTCTGATGGTGTTCCTCATCCAGAACACGCAGAACCGCGATACGCTTGCGCTGCAGCTCAAGATCGACGAATTGCTGCGCGCGACCGAGGGCGCGAAAAACGCGCTGATGAGCCTCGAAGAACTGACCGATCATGAACTCGAGCTGATGCGCCGCCGCTATCTTCAGCTTGCCGAGGAAGCCCGCGAGCAATTGCGCAAAGTCGGGCGCGACACGGGCTCGCCGCAGATCCGGTTCTAACGCCGCCCGCCGTGGAACTCGTTACGGAAAGGCCCGTTAGCACAAGGAGGGGCATTTCACGGCGCGAGGTCTTCCATGGCTCCGCACGAACGCGGATTGCGCAGCCAATCCACCCTCGGCGGGCATCCGGTACATCCGATGCTCGTCCCCTTCCCGATCGCGTTTCTCGTCGGCGCGCTGGCGAGCGATCTCGCCTTCTGGGGCACGAGCGATCCGTTCTGGGCACGCGCCTCGGCCTGGCTCATCGCCGGCGGCCTCGCGATGGGCCTTGTCGCGGCGGTGTTCGGCCTCATCGACTTCCTGTTCATTCGCCGCGTGCGCGCGCTCAGCGCGGCCTGGTACCATTTCCTCGGCAACGGCGCGGCGATGCTGATCTCGCTCTGGAACGGCGCGCGCCGCATGGACGACGCCGCGGGCGCGGTGCTGCCGCTCGGGCTCATCCTGTCGGCCCTCGTGACCGCGATCCTGCTTTTCACCGGCTGGTACGGCGGCGAGCTGGCCTACAAGCACAAGATCGGCGCCGTCGATGGCCTGCCGACCGGCCTCGATGCGGCGCCGAGAGCCGCCGGCTCATATGTCGCCGACGACGATGCGCCGCCCTACAGCGGGCGCGAGGCGCAGGCGCGCGCCGAAGCCGAGCGCGACGCGCAACAGCGCGGTTGAGCGCGGCTCTCGCCATCGCGGCCTGGCCGCGCCGTCAGCGGAAGCGCTTCAAATACGCGATCACCGCACGCCGCTCCGCCGCGTTGCGCAGGCCGGGAAAGCCCATCGTCGTCTCGGGAATCATCTCGAGCGGATCCTCGAGATAGCGATCGAGCGTTTTCTCGTCCCACACCAAGCCATCGGCGGCCGCCTTCTTCATCGCCGGCGAATAGGCGAAGCCCGGCAGCGACGCGGCGCGCCGCCCGACGACGCCCGCGAGCGTCGGCCCCGATAGACCTTTCTCCTTAGGATCGACGCTGTGGCACGAATAGCACTTCTGAAACGCCCGCTCCCCCTCGTCGCGCTGCTGCGCGACAGCGGGGGAAATGCAGAGAAACACGAAGCACGCGGAGAGGAGAGGTAAGGCGCGGCATGGCCGCGACCAGCAATGACCTCCATGTTCTCGGTGTGCTCCGCGTTTCGCCGCTCTCATTTCCGCGCGGGAAGCACTACTTCTTGAACACCGCGACCAAGCGCGGGCCGGACATCGGCAGCAGGATCTCGCCCGGGCGGCCATGGATCTGGCGCACATGAG
>JBKOUH010000473.1:0-2236 GCA_046723285.1 Pseudomonadota bacterium | reverse complement strand
GGTTTGCACGAAGACCGGGCCAGCGTCGGTCTCAATCGTGTGGCTCTTGTCGTCGCGCAGCGCGCGGCGCGCGGCAGCCCGAATGGTCTCGCTGAGGGGCAGATCGCCCTCGGCCTTGTCGCCATCGATGAGCGCCTGCCGCCCATCCTTGAGCGCCGTCGCGACGACGACGGCCCGCTTTGAGGCCCGGGCTGATTGGAGTGCATCGAAGACGGTTCGCTTCATCTCAAACCCAATCGAAATTTGTCGTCCCGGCGCAAGCGGGGACCCATCTCGCCAGTGACGGAAAATTGGAACTGCGAATTGACGTCGATGCCACGCGTTGTACGCACCAACGGTACCTCGGGCCGCATGGGTCCCCGCTTGCGCGGGGACGACAATAAGAGTGCGCATTCAGGCGACATCATCGCCCCGCTCAATCCAGTTTCTCGACGAATACCTGCACCTTGCCGCCGCAGGCGAGGCCGACTTCCCAGGCTTGCTCGTTGGTGACGCCGAAATCGAGGAGGCGCGGCTTGCCGTCGGCGATGACTTTCTGCGCCTCGAGCACGACGGCGCCCTCGATGCAGCCGCCGGAGACCGAGCCTTCCATCTCCTGCTTGTCGCTGACCGCCAACTGGCTGCCGACGGGGCGAGGGGAGGAGCCCCACGTCGTCACGACCGTGGCGAGGGCCACGCCTTTGCCGGCCTTCTTCCATGCGCCGGCGGTCGCGAGCACGTCGCCGCCGCCCAAGGGGGCGGACTTCATTGCAGCTGCTTCAGCCATGGGCGCATCTCCTCGTTGCGGGCAGGGCGCGTGAGCGCCCCGGCCACTTGCTCCAGGCTCTCCAGATTGTGGACCGGCCGGAAGTCGTCGACATGAGGCAGCATCGCGCGGATGCCGGTTGATCTTGGCTCGAAGCCCTCGTAACGCAAGAGGGGATTGAGCCAGACGAGGCGCCGGCAGCTCTTGTGCAGGCGCTCGATTTCGCGGGCGAGGCCCTTCGCGCTCTCGCGGTCGAGGCCGTCGCTGATCAGCAGCACCACGGCGCCCTGCGCCAAGACGCGGCGCGACCAGAAGCGGTTGAATTCGTGCAACGAGGCGCCGATGCGCGTGCCGCCCGACCAATCTTCGGCCGCCTCGCCGACCCGGGCGATGGCCACGTCGGGGTCCTTGAAGCGGAGATAGCGCGTGACGTTGGTGAGGCGCGTGCCGAAGAGAAAGGTGTGGACGCGGTCGCGGTCGTTGGTGAGCGCGTGCAGGAAGTGGAGCAGCATGCGGGCGTAGCGCGCCATCGAGCCCGAGATGTCGCAGAGCACGACCAGCGGCGGGCGGCGCGTGCGCTTGCGCTTCCTCAGGATCTCGAGATCCTGGCCGCCGCCGCGCAACGAGCGGCGCAGCGTGGCGCGGAGATCGAAGCGGTCGCCGGCATGATGCAGCTCGAAGCGGCGGATCGGGCGCTCCTCGACCGGCAGGTGTAGACGGGCAATAGCCTTCTTGGCGCGCTCCAACTCCTCCGTGGACATTTTTTCGAAATCCTGGTGGCGAAGCATCTCGTCCTCGCTCCAGGTCATCGCCGCGTCGATTTCGGTCTTGATCGTCTCCTCGGGCTTGTTCGCTTCGCTCTCGCTCATCGCGCGGATCGCGTCGGCCACGCGCTTTGAAAGCTCGCGGCGCTCTTCCTCGGGCGGCACGACGGTCTGCGGCAGCGCGATCGACATCATGCGTTCGAGCAGGCGTGGATTGCGCCAGAAGACGTGGAACGCCTGGTCGAACACCTCGCGCTGGTCGCGCCGGTTCACGAACACGGCGTGGAGCGTCCAATAGAAATCCTCGCGGCTCGCGATGCCGACCGCGCGCACCGCCTCGGCCGCGTCGATGACCTTGCCGGGCCCCACCGGCAAGCCCGCCGCGCGCAGCACGCGCGCGAACTGCATCAAATTGTCGACGAGGCGGCCGCGCTGCTCCCCGGGCGAGGATTTCGCGGGCATTGATTTACGCCCCAGCGCGGCGCTTGGCGGCGGAGACTTCGACCTTGATCTGCTCGAGGATCTTCATCGCCTCGCTGCCTTGGATCTTGGCGATGTCGTCCTGGTACTTGAGGAGCGCACCGAGCGTGGAGCTCACGACGGCGGGATCGAGCGCCACCACGTCGAGCTGCGCCAGCGCCTGGGCCCAATCGATCGTCTCGGCGACGCCGGGGAGCTTGAACAGATCTTCTTTTCGCAGCGCCTGGACGAATGCCACGATCTCGCG
>JBKOUH010000454.1:0-9052 GCA_046723285.1 Pseudomonadota bacterium | reverse complement strand
GGCTACTTCTTCGGCGGCTGGATGGCGGATCGCAATCCGAAGCCGTCGGGCCTCGGCTGGCTCATCCTCGGCGGCTCGGCTTATCTCGCCTTCATCCCGCTCTTCGCCGAGCCGCTGATGGAGTTCCTTTCCGCGCTGCTGGGCGGGCTATCGGATCAGCGCGAGTTCGAACGCTGGGGCTCGATCATCGGCGCGATGCTGCTGCTGTTCGTGCCGCTGGCTCTGCTCGGCGTCTATTCGCCCTATGCGATCCGGCTCACGCTGCGCGCCACCTCGCGTTCGGGCACGGTGGCCGGCCGCATCTACGGCATTTCGACGCTCGGCAGCATCTTCGGCACGCTGTTCGTCACGTTCTATCTGATCCCGACCATGGGCAGCCGGCACATCACCTATCTGCTGTCGGCGATCGGAGTCGCGGCGGGTCTCTCGTTCCTCGCTTCACGCCCGGCGGGCGCGCGGCGCGCGTTGCCGGCGCTGGCTGCGCTGGCGTTGATCGCGCTCGCGGCGCCGCAGCCCGTCAACGCCGAATCGCCGGCGCGCGCGCAACCGGTGCAAGCCGGCCCCGAGGCCAAAGAAGCCGCCGAGCGCTTCATCGCCTACCTCAAGAAGCAGGGCTATGCGGTCGAGCACGGCGATATCGAATCCGGTCCGCCGCCCTCCGGCTTCCGCATCAAGAACTTTTCGCTGAGCGAGCCGAATCGCGGCGCGTGGCGCGCGGCCTGGATCGAGCTGGCGAGCTTCGAGGAACGCGCTTCGGGCGAAACCGCCATGACCGGCTTCGCGGCCGAGGGAATCGAGGGCAATTCGGCCAAAGGAGACACGGTCAAGGCCGCGCGCCTCGCGGTCGCCAGCGCCAGCTGGACTTTGGGGCGCCAAACGCAAATGAGGATTGCGGGCGTTGCGTTGCGCGCGTTCGAGACAACCTCCCCGGCCAAGGGCGACGTGGCCAAGCTCGCCGAGCTCGACATCGAGCGCTTGCGCCTCGACGTGCCGACCGGCGGCGCGCTCGAGCGCCTCTCCGCGCGCGGCTTCACCTACGCCAGCAAGACCGAGACCGGCAGCCTCGCCTCGATCGCCGCGGAGTCGATCGAAGTCGACCTCGCCACGCGTTTCGCGTTCAAGAACATCGTGTTCAGCGACCTCGTCGCGACGCCGCCCGGCCAGGGCACGGTCAAGATCGGCGCGATCGAATTCCGCGCGCTCGAGTTGCTGAAACCGGCCGAGCAGAATCCCGGCAATCTCCGCGTGCTCGAATTCGCGATCAAGGGCATCGAGGCGCCGCTCACTAACGCGAAGGACGAGGCATTTGCACGCGACATGCAGGAGCTCGGCTATACGACGCTCAAGATGAGCGCCGAGCTCGTCTATCGCTACGAGGATGCGACCAAGACCTTCAACCTCGCCAAGCTCGAATTCGACGTGGCCGATATGGGCACCACGGTTCTGGCGTTCAAATTGAGCGGACTTTCGCCCGAGGACATCAAGAAGGCGATGGAGCCGCCGCAGCCGCCGGGGCAAACGACGCCGCCCAAACCGGGCGGGAACAACAGCGTCGCGGCGATGGGGCTGCTAGCGCGGCTCAATCTCGTCTCCGCCGACCTCGCCTATCGCGACAAGTCGATCTTGGGGCGCGTCATCAAGCGCGAGGCGAAGCGAAAGCAAACCGATGAGGCTTCGATCCGCGCCCAGTATCGGGCTCTGCTCATCGGCCTGCGCGACGAGCAGGCCGACCCGCTCGCCAAGGAGGCCATCGATGCGCTGATCGCGTTCCTCGACAATCCAGGCGAGCTCGTGATCGAGGTGCGCCCGCCGACCCCGCTCAATGTCCTCGCGGTCGGCGCGATGGCGGCTTCCAATCCCGCCCAGCTCCGCACGATTCTCGGAATCAAGATCACGGCAAAGAAGCCCTAAGCTTCGCCCAAGCAGCACGACATCTCTCGGGAGGAATTCGAACGATGCCGATTCGATTCGGTCGCAAATTACTGGCGGCGTCGATCCTGCTTGCCGCCGCGGCGCCGGCGGCCGCGGAAAGCCCGCGCGACGACGTCTATGTCGACGACAAGCCCGATCCGCTTTCGACGCTGACCATCCGCGAGCGCATCGAGACCGAGTACAACAACATCTTCATCGTGCAGAAGGGCGACTTTCTCTCGATGACGTTCCGCTTGAAGGGCGAGAACACGCGCCAATCGGTGCTGAACCTGCGCGACCGCGGGCAGCTTCCGCTCCCCCACTCGCACTATCAAACACTGGCGGCCGTCTTCGCCGGCAAGCTCAAGGCCATGCTGATGGTGGGCTTGGGCGGCGGCAGCGTCCCCGCCTATTTCCTGCGCCACGTGCCCGAGTTGCACGTCACCACGGTCGAGCTCGATCCCGGCGTGGTCGCGGCGGCCAAGAAATATTTCGGCATCGAGGAAGGCCCGCGGCACCGCATCGCCACCGGAGACGGGCGCGTGTTTCTCCAGCGCAACAAGGCGAAATACGACATCGTGATGATCGATGCGTTCCGCGGCGGCTACGTGCCGTTCCACCTGCTGACGAACGAATTCTACACGCTGCTGGCGAGCCGCATGGAGCCGGACGGCGTCGCCGTGTTCAACCTCCGCGCCAACACGCAGCTGTTCGACAGCTCGCTCGTGACGTTGAAGCGCACGTTCAAGTCGATCGAGGTCTACGAGTGGAGCGGGAATGCGATCGTGCTCGCGCGCCTCGTGCCGCCGATGACGGCCGAGGAGCGCATGGCGCGCGCGGTCGAGCGCCAGGCGCAATATAAGTTCCGCTACGAGCTCGTGCCGCTGCTGAAAGACGTTTCCAAGATCGACGCCAAGGAAGCGCGGCTCCTCACCGACGATTTCGCGCCGGTAAATCTCTACGACAGCATTCAAGGGCAGAAGCGCGGGAAATAATAACGACTATTGTTGTCGTCCCCGCGAAAGCGGGGACCCATCTCTCCGGCGACCGGTGCGCGCTCGAAAGCACGGTGTCCTGAACACGGCGCGTTGGCGCCGTGCCGGACATGGAAGCGGCTTCAATGCGTCGGCGCGGGTCCCCGCTTTTGTGGGGACGACAAATCGTTATTGATCCTCCGCCCCGGCCGCGGCCAGCGCGGCCATGTTCACGATGTCGGAGACGGTGGCGCCGAGCGGCACGATCTGCACCGGCTTGGCGAGACCGTGCAGGATGGGGCCGATCGAGCTGCCGCCGCCGACTTTCTGCAGGAGCTTGGCCGCGATGTTGGCGCTGTGGAGCTCGGGCATGACCAGCACGTTGGCCGGCCCCTTCAAGCGCGAGAAGGGATAGAGGCCCAGCAGCACGGGATCGAGCGCCGTGTCCGCCGACATCTCGCCGTCGTATTCGAAATCGACGCGGCGCGAATCGAGGAGCGCGATCGCATCGCGGAGACGCTGCGTCTTGGCGCTGGGCGGATTGCCGAAATTGGAGAACGATAGCAGCGCCACGCGCGGCTCGTGGCCCATGTCGCGGGCGCGCCTCGCCGCGGCCTCGGCGATGTCGGCGAGCTCGACCGCTGTCGGCTCCTCGTGCACGGTCGTGTCGGCGATGAAGACCGTGCGGTTGCGCGTCACCACGATGGTCAGGCCGAAGACGCGCTCGCCCGAACGCCGGTCGATGACCTGCGTCACCTGCTCGAACGAAACGCCGAAGCGGCGCGTGGTGCCGGTGATCATCGCGTCGGCGTCGCCCAACGCCACCATGCAGGCGGCGAAGATGTTGCGGTCGTTGTTGACCGCGCGCTGCGCGTCGCGCTGCAGCCAGCCGTGGCGCTGCTGGCGCTTGTAGAGGAATTGCATGTAGCGCGCGTTGTGACCCGAGAGGCGCGCATTCAGGACCTCGATGCCCTGCGGCAGCACGAGGCCGTTCTCCTTGATCGCGCGCTCGACGTTCTCCTCGCGCCCGATCAGGATCGCCTGGCCGTAGCCGCCGTTGACGAACGCGATGGCGGCGCGGATCACGCGCGGCTCCTCGCCCTCGGCGAATACGACCCGGCGCGGATTGGCGCGCACGCGGTCGAGGATCATCTGCAGCGACGAGGCGGTGGGATCGAGCCGCGTGCGCAGCTCGTGGATATAGGCCTGCTCGTCGATGATCGGCCGGCGCGCAACTCCGCTATCCATCGCCGCCTTGGCGACGGCGCTCGGCACCGCCGCGATCAAGCGCGGATCGAACGGGACCGGCACGATGTATTCGGGCCCGTAGCGCAGGCGCCGGCCGCGATAGGCGGCGTCGATCTCGTCCGGCACGTCCTCGCGCGCCAAAGCCGCCAGCGCTTCGGCCGCCGCGATCTTCATCGCCTCGTTGATCGTGCGCGCCCGCGCATCGAGCGCGCCGCGGAAGATGTAGGGAAAGCCCAAGACGTTGTTGATCTGATTCGGGTAGTCCGAGCGCCCGGTGCAGATGATGGCGTCGGAGCGCACCGCGCGCACTTCCTCGGGCGCGATTTCGGGATCGGGATTGGCGAGCGCGGCCACGATCGGCTTGGCGCTCATGCTCTTCACCATGTCGCGCGTGAACGCGCCCTTGGCCGAGAGCCCAACGATCACGTCGGCGCCCTTGGCCGCCTCGGACAGCGTCCGTGCCTTGGTGTCGACCGCGTGCGCCGATTTCCACTGGTTCATGCCCTTCTCGCGGCCCTTCCAGATCACGCCCTGCGTGTCGCAGAGCGTGACGTGATCGTGCGGCACGCCCATCGCCTTGATGAGCTCGGCGACCGCGATGCCCGAGGCGCCGGCGCCGTTGATGACGATCTTCGCGTTCTTCATGGTGCGGCCGGTGAGATCGAGCGCGTTGATGAGTCCGGCCGCGGCGATGATCGCGGTGCCGTGCTGATCGTCGTGGAACACCGGAATGTCGAGCAGCTCGCGCAGACGCTGCTCGATCATGAAGCATTCGGGCGCCTTGATGTCTTCGAGATTGATGCCGCCGAAGGTGAGGCCCAAGAAGCGCACGCAGTTGACGAATTCGTCGACGTCCTTGGTGTCGACCTCGAGGTCGATCGCGTCGACGTCGGCGAAGCGCTTGAACAGCACCGACTTGCCTTCCATCACCGGCTTCGAGGCGAGCGCCCCCAAATCGCCCAAGCCGAGGATCGCGGTGCCGTTCGAGATCACGGCGACGAGATTGCCGCGCACGGTGTAGTCGTAGGCGAGATCGGGATTCTCGGCGATGCGCAGCACCGGCACGGCGACGCCGGGCGAATAGGCGAGCGAGAGATCGCGCTGCGTCGCCAGCGGCTTGGTCGGCACCACCTCTATCTTGCCCGGGCGCCCGCTCGAATGCAGCAATAGCGCCTCTTCGTCGGTGATCTGCCCCGTCTCGTCCATCGTCGTGCCCTCGGCTGCGGACCGAATCTTATCCACAGATAATGAGCATGACGTGACTGCGCCGTCGAGTGCGGCACAGTGAACGGCCGCGCGCGGCGCCGCGTGCTTCGATCTGCGTTCCGCATTGAGCGCTCTTGCGCGCTGGCCTAAGTTTGCCGGCCATGGCCCCCGACGACACGGCGCCTGTCAACGTGGATTCCGCCTGGCCCGATCCGGCGCAGGCCACGCCGATGCTCGCGCATTACCTCGAGGTGAAGCGCCAGCATCCGGATTGCCTCGTCTTCTACCGGATGGGCGATTTCTACGAGCTGTTCTTCGAGGACGCCGCCGCCGGCGCCAAGGCGCTGGGGCTCACGCTCACCGCGCGCGGCGAAACGGTCGGCGGGAAATCGGTGCCGATGGCCGGCGTGCCCGTGCACGCGGTCGAGAGCTATCTGCTGCGCCTCATCCGCGCCGGCTTCAAGGTGGCGGTGTGCGAGCAGGTGGAGGAGCTCGCCGAGGCCAAGAAGCGCGGCGCCAAGGCGATGGTGCGGCGCGAGGTGATCCGCATCGTCACGCCGGGCACGCTCACCGAGGACGCGCTGCTCGATGCGCGGCGCAACAATTATCTCGCCGCCGTCGCCGAGGCCGAGGGGCAGACCGGTCTCGCCTGGCTTGACATGACGACCGGCGATTTCGCCTGCGAGGCATTGCCGCGCGGCGGCTTGGGTGCCGCGCTTGCGCGCATCGAGCCCGGAGAGATTCTGCTCTCCGAGCGGCTGGTGCAGGCGCCGGAGCTGTTCGAGACCTTGGCGCAGTGGAAAGCGCAGCTCTCGCCGTTGCCGGGCAGCCGCTTCGACAGCGAAAGCGCCAAGCGGCGCTTGATGAAACTCTACGAGGTGCAGGCGCTCGACCACTTGGGCCCGTTGGGCCGGGCCGAGATCGCGGCTGCCGGCGCACTCGTCGACTACGTCGAGCTCACGCAGAAAGGCCGCGTGCCGCGATTGGGGCGGCTCGCGCGCGTGAGCGACGCCGGCATCATGGAGATCGACGCGGCGACGCGGCGCAATCTCGAGCTGACCAAGAGTTTCGCCGGCGAGCGGCGCGGCTCGCTGTTGGGCGTCATCGACCGCACGCTCACCGGCGCGGGCGCGCGGCTGCTGGCGGCGCGGCTTGCGGCGCCCTCGACCGAGCCCGCCGTGATCGCGGCGCGGCTCGACATGGTGACGTGGTTCCTCGATGCGCCGGCCGCGCGCGAGGGTGTTCGCACATCGCTGAAGCGCTGCCCGGATTTGGAGCGCGCGCTCTCGCGCCTCGTCCTGGGGCGCGGCGGACCGCGCGATCTCGCGGCGCTGCGCGACGGCCTCGTCGAAACCGAAGTGCTGCGGAAGGCGCTCGGCCAGCCGCTGCTGCCGCCGTTGCCGAAGGGCTTGCATCTGGCGCAGCGCGGCTTGGGCCAGCATCTGGCGCTCGTCGACCGCCTCGCGCGCGCGCTCGCCGACGAGCTGCCGCTGCTGGCGCGCGACGGCGGTTTCGTGCGGCCGGGCTATTCGGCCGCACTCGACGAGCAAGTGAAGCTCCGGAGCGAAGGGCGCCAGCTCGTGGCCGCGCTCGAGGCGCGTTACCGCACCGAGACCGACATTTCCTCGCTCAAGATTCGGCACAACAACGTGCTCGGCTATTACATCGAGGTGACGGCGGCGCAGGCCGGCAAGCTTCCGAAGGATGCGGCCTCGCCGTTCATCCAGCGCCAGAGCATGGCCAATGCCACGCGCTACACGACCGTCGAGCTTTCCGAGCTCGAGGAGAAAATCGCGCGCGCGGCCGACAAGGCGCTGGCGCTCGAGTTGGCGCTGTTCGACGATTTGGTGAAGGAAGCGGCCGCGCGCGGCGAGGCGATCAGCGAGGCCGCGCACGCGATCGCCGAACTCGACCTTGCCGCAGGATTGGCGGTGCTGGCCGCCGATCGGCGCTATTGCCGCCCGCGTGTCGACGACTCCAAGCACTTCGCGATCAAGGGCGGGCGCCATCCGGTGGTGGAAGCGCTCAGGCCCGAGGATCCGTTCGTTCCGAACGATTGCGACTTGGCGCCCGAGCGACGCCTCTGGCTCCTCACCGGCCCCAACATGGCGGGCAAGAGCACGTTTCTCCGGCAAAATGCGCTCATCGCGATTCTGGCGCAGATGGGCTCCTACGTGCCGGCGGCCGAGGCGCGCATCGGCGTCGTCGACCGCCTCTTCTCGCGCGTCGGCGCCGCCGACGATTTGGCGCGCGGGCGTTCGACCTTCATGGTCGAGATGGTGGAGGCGGCCGCGATCCTGCACCGCGCCGGCGAATCCGCGCTCGTTATCCTCGACGAGATCGGGCGCGGCACCGCCACCTTCGACGGCCTCTCGATCGCGTGGGCGACCGTCGAGCACCTGCACGAAGTGAACAAGTGCCGCGCGCTGTTCGCCACGCATTACCACGAGCTGACCGCGCTGGCGGCGCGCCTCCCGTCGCTCGCCTGCCGCACAATGCGGGTCAAGGAATGGGAGGGCGACGTGATCTTCCTGCACGAGGTCGCCGCCGGAAATGCCGACCGCTCTTACGGCATCCATGTGGCGCGCCTCGCCGGATTGCCGGCGGCCGCGGTCGCGCGCGCCGAGGAAGTGCTGGCGCAACTCGAGGCCGGCGAGCAGAGCGGCCGCCTCGCGACGCTCGCCGACGATCTGCCGCTGTTCACCGCCGCGGCCGGAAAAACGCCGCGCCGCGCCGCGCCGGCGCGCGGGCCCTCGGCGGTCGAGGAAGCGCTCGCACCGATCAATCCCGACGAGCTTACGCCCAAGCAAGCGCTCGAGGCGCTCTATCGCCTGCGCGGGCTCCTGTCCGAGCGCGGTTAGCGCGCGGCGCTCAATGGCTGTGGCCCGGGCCCGCAGCCGAGGTCGCCGCCATCACGGCGTTGCGCAGCGCGATCGGCGCGTCGATCCGGTTCAGCGGCTCCAAACCCGAGCCCGTGCCGCGCACGATGATGGTTCCGTAGTCCATCACGCGCCCCATGATCGGCTGGTGGACGTCGATGCTCTCGATCTTGTCCATGTTCATTTCCATGGTCCGGCGCGAGACGAGCCCTTCCTTGAAGATGAGGCGCCGGTTGGTGACCGCGATTTCGGTCGAGACGCGCTTCAGCCACGCGATGAAGACCACGCCGAGGCCCGCCGCGACGACGACGAGCGACGCGTAAAAATACAATCCGCCCGCGCCGCGATAGGGAAGCAGGATCAAACCCGCCGCGCCGAGAACCAGGATCAGCCAGCCTGGCAGGTAGACGCTCCAATGCAGGCGGCTCTTGTAGTTGATGGTTTCGCCCGTCTGCAGCACGCGATCGATGTAGCTCATGTCGTCGTCGCTCCGGCGGCCAGGCCGCTGTTGTCGGTTCTAAGGCTGCCTAGTTTCCCGGCAGCGGCGCCGGGCGGTCGACGACGACCGGCGGCTGCGTCTTGCGCGCGAAGTGGAGGCGGATGCGCCAGGCGCCGGGATTGCGGCGATAGGCGCGGGCATCGGGGACGCGGAGGGTAGCACGCATGCGGAAGACCGTGCCGTAGGCGTCGTCGGCAAAGATGGGAAAACCGAGGCCGACGCCGACCGAGGTGTGGCCGCCGGCGACGATGCCGACGCTGCCGACCGGGGCGCCCGGATAGCCGGTGCGCACGACATCGGCGCGCACGTCGATGGCCGCGTGCTCTGCGCCGGCG
>JBKOUH010000519.1:0-3164 GCA_046723285.1 Pseudomonadota bacterium | reverse complement strand
GCTCTACGGCACGACGCTGGTGTGCGGCTTCGCCCATATCTGGGGCTATCCGGTCGGCATTCTCGCCAACAACGGGATCCTGTTCTCGGAAAGCTCGGTGAAAGGCGCGCACTTCATCGAGATCTGCGATCAGCGCAAAATCCCGCTGCTCTATCTCCAGAACATCACCGGCTTCATGGTCGGCAAGAAATACGAGGCCGGCGGCATCGCCAAGGACGGCGCCAAGCTCGTGACCGCCACCTCGACCGCGCGCGTGCCGAAATTCACGGTCATCATCGGCGGCTCGTTCGGCGCCGGAAACTACGCGATGTGCGGGCGCGGATTCCTGCCGCGATTCCTCTGGATGTGGCCCAATTCGCGCATCGCGATCATGGGCGGCGAGCAGGCGGCCAACGTGCTGGCGACGCTGCGGCGCGACAATCTCGAGGCCGAGGGCCGCACCTGGCCCAAGGAAGAAGAGGACAAGTTCAAGGCGCCGATCCTCGCGCAATTCGAGCATCAGAGCAGCGCCTATTACTCGACCGCGCGGCTTTGGGACGACGGCATCGTCGACCCCGCCGAGACGCGCAACGTGCTCGGCCTATGCCTCTCGGTGGCGCAGAACGCGCCGCCCGAGCAGGGCAAGTTCGGCGTCTTCCGGATGTAGGCGGGGCAGGCATGAGCGAACCCAATCATCTCGTCAGCGTCGAAGCCGGCATCGCGCGCGTGGTGCTGAACCGGCCCGAGGTGCACAACGCGCTCGACGACCAGCTCATCGTCGGGCTCGCGGCCTCGCTCGAGAAGATCGCGCTCGACCGCGCGGTGCGCCTCTTGGTGCTGACCGGGCAGGGCGGCTCGTTCTGCGCCGGCGGCGACCTCAATTGGATGCGCCGCACCGCCGACTATACCCACGAGCAGAACCTCGCCGATGCGATGAGCCTCGCGAAGCTGCTCGCCACGCTCAATACGATGCCGCAGCCGACGTTGGCCCTCGTCAACGGCCCGGCCTATGGCGGCGGCGTCGGCCTCGTCGCCTGCTGCGACATCGCGATCGCGGCGGACACGGCGAAATTCTCGCTCTCCGAGGTGCGCCTCGGCCTGATCCCGGCGACGATCAGCCCCTACGTCGTGCGCAAGATCGGCGAGAGCAAGGCGCGGCGCTATTTCCTGACCGCCGAAGTGTTCGAATCCGCCGATGCCGAGAAGATCGGCCTCGTGCACGAGGTCGTGCCGGCCGCCGAGCTCGCCGACGCATCCCAATGGTTCATCAAGCGTCTGCGCGAGGGCGGCCCGGCCGCGCAATCCGCGGCGAAGCAGCTCATCGCGCGCGTCGCCGGCGCGCCCATCGACGACGCGCTGATGGAAGACACGGCACGCCGCATCGCCGATCAGCGCGCCTCGCCCGAAGGCAAGGAGGGCACCGATGCCTTTCTCGCCAAGCGCAATCCGAACTGGCGGGGCTGAGTCGCATGTTCCGCCGCATCCTGATCGCCAATCGCGGCGAGATCGCTTGCCGCGTGATGCGCACGGCGCGGCGCTTCGCGATCGAGACGGTGGCGGTCTACTCGGATGCCGACGCCGGCGCGCTCCATGTGGCGAGCGCGGATACGGCCGTGCGCATCGGTGGCGCCGCGCCAAGCGAGAGCTATCTCAACGGCGATGCGATCATCGCCGCAGCCAAGGCGACCGGCGCCGAGGCGATCCACCCGGGCTACGGTTTTCTCTCCGAGAACGCGGCCTTCGCTGAAGCCTGTGCCAAGGCGAAGATCGTGTTCATCGGTCCACCGGCCAAGGCGATCCGCGCCATGGGCTCGAAGAGCGCGGCCAAGGCGCTGATGGACGAAGCCGGCGTCCCGGTCGTGCCCGGCTATCACGGCGACAAGCAGGACCCGGCTTTTCTCGCCAAGCGGGCCGAGCGCATCGGCTATCCGGTGTTGATCAAGGCGGTGGCTGGCGGCGGCGGCAAGGGCATGCGCCGCGTCGACAAGGCCGAGGACTTTGCCGAGGCGCTCGACGGCGCCAAGCGCGAGGCTGCCAGCGCGTTCAAGGACGACGTGGTGCTGGTCGAGAAATATGTCGAGCGCCCGCGCCACGTCGAGATTCAGGTCTTCGCCGACACCAAGGGCAACGCGGTCTATCTGTTCGAGCGCGATTGCTCGGTGCAGCGGCGTCACCAGAAGGTGCTCGAGGAAGCGCCCGCGCCCGGCTTGCCGGCGAAGACGCGCAAGGCGATGGGCGAGGCCGCCGTCGCCGCGGCCAAGGCCATCGGCTACACCGGCGCCGGCACGGTCGAGTTCATCTATGGCGGCGGCCATTTCTTCTTCATGGAGATGAACACGCGGCTCCAGGTCGAGCACCCGGTGACCGAGCTCGTCACCGGCCTCGATCTCGTCGAATGGCAATTGCGCGTCGCGGCCGGCGAGGCGTTGCCGCTGAAGCAGGATGAGCTGCGTATCAACGGCCACGCGATCGAAGCGCGGCTTTATGCCGAGGATCCGGCCAAGGATTTCCTGCCCGCGATCGGCCGGCTCGCGCACCTCTCGCTGCCGGCCAGCGATCCCAACGGCCCGGTGCGTGTCGACACCGGGGTGCGCCAGGGCGACGCGGTCACGATCCACTACGATCCGATGATCGCCAAGCTCATCGCCTGGGGCGAGGATCGCGGCGCGGCACTCCGGCGCATGGCCGCGATGCTGGAGCAGACGCGCGTGGCCGGCCTCGCCACCAATCGCGATTTTCTTCATTCGGTCGTCACGCACCCGGCCTTCGCCAAGGGCGACGTCCACACCGGCTTCATCCCCGAGCACCGCTCCGCGCTGTTCCCGACAACGGGCGTCATTCCCGATCGCGTCCTTGTCATGGCCAGCCTCCATTCGGTGCTGACGAACGCCGCCGAGACGTCGGCGCGCGCCGCCGCCTCGCGCGATCCGTTCTCGCCCTGGCACCGCAGCGACGGCTGGCGCCTCAACGACGACGCCTGGAGCACGTTCCGTCTCGCCGACAGCGGCCGCGAACATTCGGTCACCGTGCACTACCGCAAGGGCGGCTACGAATTCGATTTGCCCGGCGGAAAGGTGCGCGTTACCGGCAGCATGGCGCCGGACGGCGCGATCTCGGCCCGCATCGGCGAGACCGTTTGTCATGCGGTCGCGGTCCGCGTCGGCGCCGAGCTCGTCGTCTTCGAG